>CAVOEV010000076.1:0-18541 GCA_963694825.1 Planctomycetota bacterium | reverse complement strand
CTGGCACAGGCTCGAGACGCTGCGGGAAACCTCAGCCCAAGTGTTACCGTCAATCACCATGGTCGCGGTCGCGCGATCCACATCGGTTTCCAGCCCGACGTGAAGTCGGCTGTCAGCAGCGTGGGAGGGGGCGCTCATCCGGGAAAGGCATTCACAGATCCACGGGTTCCCGAGTGTTCACGCCTGCTGACGAACCTGGTGAGAAGTGAGTGCGACAATCTGGCAGTCGTGACCGAGAACATACCTGCTGGAGTCGTGGTGCAGGGTTACACCCATTCTGCCGGAACTCAGCCAGGGACGTTCGTGACCTTGATGAACTGTATCGGTGGGCGTCTGGCACGGGTTCGTACCGAGATTCCCGCCGATTACAGCACGTCATATCCATCCGTTCTGGACCGCGTGGCAGACGGCCAGGAGATGCGGTTACGAGTGAAAGCCGACAATGTCAATGCGGTGTACCTTGTCTCGCCCGACTTCGACGACGCAGTTCAGTTGGATTTCACCAGGAAGCCGGGGGGCTATGTTGTCGTCAGAATTCCCGGCCTGGCGAGATTTGAGATTCTGTATCTGAACCGTGGACGCCGCGACATCATCAGGGAGAAGTACAAGTCCGTGGTGAGATCATTCCCCACGGTGAGATGAAAATGGGCGGCCAGGCTCGAAGACGGCACCCCAGTCGTCCCACCCCAGCCCCGGCGTGCAACCCGCCAGATCCGAACCACGGCCCCCGGCGTCGGGCGGTGGGGACGGCGGAGATATACGCGGGTGTCAAAACGGGTGTCCAACCGATAAAAAGGTATTTGGCGACCGGCCGTAAGCGGGGGTTGTCAAAGCACTTGCCCTCGTAGCTCAGGGGATAGAGCGACGGTTTCCTAAACCGTAGGTCGCAGGTTCGATCCCTGCCGGGGGTACTTGACTACGAGTGAGTCTGGATCACTCAGCGTTCCCCCAGACCTTGGGTGAGCGGAACCCGTCGGGCGGTCGGTTTGTCAGGATGTTCGGTTTCACCGCTTTGCCGGCTAGTTCGGCGAGCTTTGTCTTGAGCCGTAACAGCACTTTGGGACGCTCTCGACTCTGGTCGTTCTTCTCGAACGGATCCTGGCGGATGTCGAACAGTTCCCACGTCTCCGTCTTACTGTTTCGTGTCGCGTTGGCACTGACGTGGCCGTTTCGGATCAGTTTCCAGTCACCCATGCGGATCGCACCGTGAAACGGCGTCGAGTTGTGCAGGATGAACTGGTGCGGCGTGGGTTTGCCCTCGGCGATCGTTGGCCAGGCATCTTTGCCGTCGAGCGGTTGTGCCTGGGCAGTCTTTGCCTTGGCCAGTCGAAGCAGTGTCGGGTAGAGATCGACCACATGCAGCGGTTGGTCGACGATGCTGCCGGCTTTCAGCCTGTCTTTCCAGACGGCAATGGCTGGTACTCGAAGGCCACCCTCGTAAAGCGTTCCTTTGCCGGCGCGTAGCCGACCGTTGGAGCCGAGTGTCCTGATGCCACCGTTGTCCGAGCAGAAGACGATCAGGGTGTTGTTGGCCTTGAAGTTGTGTTTGGCCAGTGCCGCTGTGATCCGCCCGACGGCGTCGTCCATGCAGGTGACCATGGCAGCAAACGTACGTCGTTTTTGGTTCGGGATCTTGGCGTAGGAATCGATGTACTTCTGCGGTGCTTGAAGCGGCGTATGAGGCGCATTGAACGGTACGTAAAGGAACAACGGTTTGGCTGGATCGTGCTCGGAAATGATCCTTGCCGCATGTTCACCGATCAGGTTGGTCGAGTAGCCCTGATCGTAATTCGGCTTGTCGTCGCGGTGCCAGTCGTGGCCACCGTCGCGGATGTGGGTGAAATAGTCGAGTGCACCGTTGTAGTGGCCGTATTGCTGATCAAAGCCTCGTCGTGTCGGCAGGTAGGCAGGTTGAACATGCCCAAGGTGCCACTTGCCGACCATCGCCGTCGCGTACCCGACTTCGGCCAGTGCCTGCGGCAGTGTGCGTTCGGCCAGCGGAAGGCCATGTTCTGCCCATGGTCGCACGACTCCGCATTGCAGGCCGAGGCGGATCGGGTATCGCCCTGTCAGCAGGGCTCCTCGAGTCGGTGAACAGACCGGCTGAGCGTAGAACTGATTCAGCCGGACCCCCTGGCTGGCCAGCTTGTCGATATTGGGTGTGGCGATCGGGCCACCATGGTAACTCACATCCCCCCACCCAAGATCGTCAGCCATCATCAGCACGATGTGAGGGCGTGAGGCCGCCGTGACGCTGGATGGCAGAACCGTTGTGGCAACGAGAAGCGTGAGAAGGAATCGGCTGGCGGTGATTGTGGTCATTTGCCTGGAACCAGTTCGTGCCGCTCCCGCCACGGGCGGGGGCTCGGTCATTGTGGGGACAGGCAATTCGAGTAATCCTTGGCACTCCGGCCGCGAGCGTGTGTGCCAGAGTCGTTTGGGGGGATCAGGCAAACAGGTCGGGGAGAATGCCGGTGCTGTCGCCGTGGGATTGGACCTTCAGCCCGACGCCCTGGAGCAGGCTGAGCCAGAGGTTGCAGAGTGGTGTGCCGGAGCCGGGCAGGACGAGGTGTCGGCCGTGCTTGACGCCGGCACCGCCGCCGGTGATCACCGTCGGGCAATTGGTCAGGTAGTGAATCGACTGGATATTGCTGCCGTAGCTCAGCGAGACATTGTCGAACAGGCTGCTGCCGTCCGGTTCGCTGGTCGCCTTGAGTCGGTCGATCAGGTATGCCAGCAACTCGGACTGCTTGCGGTCTCGCAATTCGGCCACCTGCATCCGCAATCCCGGCGTGTAGTGGCTCATGTTGTGCCCGCTGATCGTGGCACCGAGGCTGCGGATCAAGCTGTCGACCGGCTGCCTGTAGGTGATGACTCGCGTGGCATCGACCTGGAGGGCCGCGACGATCAGGTCGTACATCAGCTTGACCTCGTCGTATCCGTTGACGTCGTCGGCCGGTTTTTCAACCGGCGGATCGGGTTGCCGTTTGGGGACATCGAGCCACTGTTCCTGCTTGGTGAGTTGGATTTCGATGTCGCGAATCGACTGCAGATATTCACTCAGCTTGTCCGCATCCGCTCGATTCAGTCCGCGTCCGACACCGCGAGCGTCCTGCAGTACGGTGTCGAGTACGCTGCGGCGTTGCTTGAGCATGGCCAGCCGCTGGGCCAGCGGCGTCTTGCCGTCTGAAAACAGCTTGTGAAAGGTTCGTGCCGGGTTGTCGAGACCGGCCATCGGCTTGCCATACCGGTTCCAGGCCAGCGAGAGGCCGGGTCCGTGGCCCGAGTTTTCGGCCTTGTTGCACCCCAGTTGGATCGAAGTGAACCGAGTCTGTTTACCGAAGGTCTCGGCTGCGACCTGGTCGGCCGAAATCGTGTTGAAGAAACTCTGGCCTGGCTCGGCGTAACGATTGGCACCGGTCAGGTAAAACGTGCTTCCCCAGTGAGCTTCGGAGGAGAACTGGTTGGAGAGGTTCTGGATGACGGTGATGTCGGACTTGTGACGAGCCAGCGGAGCCAGCCCGGCGGGCAGCTTGTAGTGGGTGCCAGTCGTCTGCACGTCGGGATACCAACTCTCACGAGTCACCCCCCACCCGAAACTCAGAAAGACCATCCGTCGCGGCACAGCCCGAGTCGGAGCGGCCTGGATGGTGCGCGCTGGTCCGAGTGATTCCAAAAGCGGCAATGCGATCAGTGACGTGCTACCTCGCAGAAAGGCTCGACGTGGCAGTGGCGTGTTGCTGGTGGTCATGTGCGATGCAATCGGTCGGACAGGCTATTTTGTACGAAATGGTCGGGATTGGACCAGGGCATGGATGAATTCACGGATCTGGTTGTCTCGGGAATGGGCGCGAGTCAGGATGTGATGAGCGAGTTGTGAGTCGGAGAATCCGAAGGGGCGTCCCAATCCGTAGGCGATCAGTGCTTCGCAGAAGCCCTGTGCAAAGTCCTCTTCGTGTTCGGCAATGCGGTCGCGCAGTTCGAAGTAGTTGGCAAAGGCTGTGCCGTCGGGCATCGTGCCACTGGGGTCGATCGGGTGCAACCGGGTCGTCTTCACCCTCCGATCCGTCGCGATCTCGGTGTATTCCTGTTTGCGCCATCGACCGACCGCGTTGAAGTTCTCGAGGCCAAACCCCAGCGGGTCGATCTTGCGGTGGCACTGGGCACATTGTGGCAGTTCGCGGTGTACGGCGAGCAGTCGGCGGGCGGGCAGCAACTTGCCCGCATGTCGGCTGAGTTGAGGGACATTGGCCGGAGCTGGCGGAGGGGGATCATTGAGCAGTTTACGCATGATCCAGGCACCACGTTCGACCGGCGACGACCGTTCGCCGTCGGACCCCATTGCCAGGATGGCCGCCATGCCCGTCAGGCCGCCTCGTGGAGAATCCTCGGGCACCTGCACCTTGCGGAAATGGTCGCCCTGGATTCCCGGGATGCCATAGAAATCGGCCAGCAGGGCGTTGATGACCACGAAGTCGGACTTCAACAGACGACCCAGGCTGGCGTCGGTGGTGAGAACGGTGTTGAGCGTGTGATACACCTCGTCCCTGGCAGCCTGTCGGACACTTTCGTCAAACCGCGGATACAGGCGATAACTGAATTGAAAGAAGTCCAGCCGGTCCAGTTGCAGCCACTGGTGAGTGAAACCGGTGATGAACTGCCAGGACCGCGGGTCGGCCAGCAGCCGGTCGGTTTGCCGTGCCAGGACCTCGGGCCGATGGAGTTCGTTTCGGAGAGCCGACTGCGAGAGTTCCCGGTCGGGGGGGGCACTGGTGAGAAAGTACGACAGCCGGATGGCGAGTTCCCGGTCGGTCAGGATTCGGTGGGTGGGCTGCGGTGTTTGCTGCGGTGTTTGCTGCGGTGTTTGCTGCGGTGTGGGTTCGGCGAGGTACAGGAAGCTGGGTGATGCGAGGATCACGGCGAGCGGTTCCTTGATGGCTTCGACGAATGGCGTGCCGGCTTTGCGTTTGTCCTGATAGAGGCCGACGAGTTTGTTGATCAGAGTGGTCTTCGGGGGTTTGTCTCGAAAGGCTCGTCTGGCGAACCGGTTGATGATTTGTCGGGCGTAGGTGTTGGTGGGTTTTGTGGTTTTGGGATCCGAGCCGTCAAAGAAGATTTGTCGGTGTGATTTCGGAGGCCACTCGTGGATCGCCGGTCTCTGCCATTCGACCCAGTCGATCCAGATAGCCGGATCGGGGCCGACGCCGCGTTTTTGCTGTGACTGGAGGAAGGCGAATCGTGCGGCATCGCGGCTGTTGGGCTGTCGTTGTCGGACTCCGAACGAGCGTGGTCCCGAGGTGGTCAGCGTGATCGGGATTTCCAGGATCTGAGGTTTTTCCATTGTGCCGGTGACTTGGCGGCAGCCGAGCACATTGAGTTCTCCGTTTTGTGCTCGAGCGGACGTCGTCCCGAACTCGAGAAACCTGCGGTAGCTGGGCGAGTTGTCGAGAGTTGCCACTCGGAGTTTCAGGAGGTATTCCCCGGCGGGTGCATTGGCGGGGATCGAGGTGATATCGACGTGTGCGCCTTGGAACCAGGTGACCATTAGTGTCCCGGTCCTGTTGGCGGGGTGTTCGAGGTATTTCGTGTAGGTGGCCCAGCGTTGTCGGTAGATGCGTTCTTCGAATCGGACGCGGGCTTCGTCGAGGAACCCGAAGGCGGAGGGTGGCTTGTCGGATTGTCGCCATTTCTGAGCCTTCTGGTAGCCGGCCAGCAGTTTGCGGTGTTGAGTCTTGGCCAATCGGTTGGCGCGGCCCTCGGGCTGGTGTCGAACGGGTTTCGAGGCCGTCGGTCGCGGGCCGGTGACGATGGCGTCGTCGAGGGCACGTCGGGCGAGTGCGAGGTATTGTTGGAACTGATCGCTGGAAAAGAACAGCGAAGCACCGGCCGTGTCGAATGCTCCGGCACTGCCGGTATCTGCCGGCAGGTCAGCGGCATCGACATGGACCTGCAGCAGTTCGTGGATCGTGTTGATGTACTCGCGGCGGTTCAGACGCCGCATGGTGACGATTCCGCCGGAATCGCTGAGAATCTTGCGGGCGATGACGAGTTGGTGCGAGAGTGTTTCGAGGAAGTCGGTTTTTTCGGCAGCAGTTGGCTGTTTGCTGTCTTCGGGTGGCATATTGCCCGAGTTCAATTCGTTGAGCACTTTTTGCCAGGTCTCGGCCGACTGGATCGTACCGAGATCGAATGATTGCGTTTGGAGGTCGAGTTTGCCTTCGCGGGTCTTGGTGTCGTGGCAGTCGAGGCAGTAGGACCGGAAGAAGGCGGCGTACCGGGTGGGCATCTTGGCCGAGGGGGCATTCACGGTTGTTGCTGCTGCGGGGGCCGGGTGGGCGATACGGTGGGTTTGAAGGAACGCGTGAGTGCGGTCCATGGCCTGTTGGAACAGTTTGAGGTCGAAGATCAGGTGTCCGTGTTCGCCGTCCTTGTGGCTGATCAGTTGGCAGGTGTTGCCTGCCTGGGTCATGCGTTTCTGGAACAGTGTGGCTCCAGAGAATGGAGTGACTGTATCGGCGGTACCGTGAAAGATAATCGTGGGTGGGCGTTTGGCGGTGACTTGATCGACGGGTGAGAGTTCCTGCCAGAGCTTGCCGATTTTCTGCTGGCCGTACCCGTTGGCCGACGTGTCGATGACGGGGTAATAGAGGATCAGGAGGTTGGGTTGGCAGGAGATCAGGGCGCCATCGGCGGTTCTTTCGTTCGCCGTGACGTGATCGATTGTCGGGCATCGGTCAAACAGTGCCGTCCCGGCGGCCAGGTGTCCTCCGGCCGAACCACCGGCGACCGCGATGCGTTTCGGGTCGATGCCCAGAGCCCGGGCGTGGCGACGCAGGTAGCGGACTGCCGAGCGAGCATCCTTGACGCAATCCAGCACGGTTGTGCCGGTTTGTGGTTTCATCAGCCTGTATTCGAGACTGATGCCCAGCATGCCGAGTTTCGCGAAGTGGTCGGCCAGTGGGTAGAATTTCCGGGCGTTGCCACCGGTCCAGCCTCCGCCGTGGATTGCCATGTAGGCAGGTCGTCGGTCGCCGGGTTGATGTCCGCTCGGTTCGAAGATGTGCAGGTGCAGCTGCCTTGTGCCGACCGTTTTGTAGACGACCGTGCGAGTTGGTTGCAGCTTGGCGGCGATGGGTTCGAGCGGACGGGGTGCCTGGGCCGAGGCGGTTGGTGCGGAGATTGCAAAAGCGAATGACGCCAGCAAGTATGGGGCGGTCAATCGGTAGTGCATGGTTGGCCTGGACTGTCTTGACGATTCGGATGGGCAGCCAACGACGATGGTACAGTCGCGGAGCCATTTGACCATTCGGCTGAGTTGTGGAACTGACGGAGAGGTTGAGATGAGCGTGGTCCGGTGGATGCGATGCGTGGTGCTTGCGGCGTTGTTGATGATGGGTGCGAGTGAATTTTGCGGTCACGTGCATGCGGCGGCGGCGGCGGCGGCATCGAAGCCGGTGATCGTGGAGACTCGTCGAATCTGGGACCGGGCCCGTCACAACGCGTTCACCGATCTGCTTCGATTTGAGGGGCGTTGGTACTGCGTGTTCCGCGAAGGGACGGCTCATGTTTCGCCCGACGGTTCATTGCGGGTGATCACGTCGGCGGATGGTGCGGACTGGAAATCGATGGCATTGATCGAGTCGTCTCGATACGACCTGCGGGACGCCAAGATCACGGTGACTCCAGGCGGGCAATTGATGCTCAACGGAGCGGGGATGCTGGCCGATGCGAAGGTGCGGTATTTTTCGATGAGCTGGTTGTCGTCTGATGGAGGTCGACGGTGGGACCGTGGGCGACAGATTGGTGATGACGGGTTCTGGTTGTGGCGGACTCAGTGGCACGACGGGGTGGCCTACAGCATGGGGTACAGCACCGAGCGAGACCGAACGGTCCGCAAGTTGCGGCTGTATCGATCTCGCGACGGTCGCCAGTTCGAGACACATGTCCAGCAGCTGAAGGCTGCGGCCGGTTGCGGGGAGGACCGGATCCTGTTTCTCAAGGACGGGACGGCGTTGTGTTTGCTGAGGCATGAGACCGGCGACAAGATGGCCTTGTTGGGGACTTCGTCTCGACCGTACACCTGCTGGCAGTGGCGAGATCTGAACTTGCGGATTGGCGGTCCGAACATGATCCAGTTGCCGGATGGCCGGATCCTGGCGGTCACGCGTTTGTATCGTGGAGGCACACGTACGTCGCTGTCTTGGCTCGACACGAAAAGAGCTCGGCTGACCGAGGTGCTCAAGTTGCCTTCGGGCGGCGACACGAGTTACGCCGGGCTGGTTTGGTACAAAGGATTGTTGTGGATCAGTTATTACTCGTCGCATGAAGGCAAGACCTGCATCTACCTGTCGAAGGTCAGGATTCCTGGCAAGTTGGCCTCGCCGCCCAGTCAGCCCAACTCAACCCGTTCCCCAAGCCACTCGAGCCCATCATCATGAAACGACTCAGCCGCACCGCAATGTTCCTAGCCATCGTCTGCCTTGTTCCGGCGAGTTCTGATGCGAAGGATCGCAAGTTCCGCTTCCTGGCCATCGGCGACCTGCCGTACGACGCAGCGCAGGTGATTCTGCTAGACCAGTTGGTGAAACAATCCCAAAAGGAGCCGTTTGAGTTTCTGATGCATGTCGGGGACATCCAGGGCGGCGGGATTCCGTGTACGGATGCGGCGGCCACGAGCATTCGGGATCTGTTTCGAAAGTACCCCAAGCCAGTGGTCTACACCCCGGGGGACAACGAATGGACCGATTGTGTTGTCAATGGCGATGATCCGATCGAGCGGCTGGCCAACCTGCGAAAGCTGTTCTTTGCCGACAAGAAGACGTTGCGGCTCGACAAGCTCGGGGTGGTCCGCCAGTCGCGCCACGAGAAGTACGCCAAGTACGTCGAGAATTATCGTTTCACGAAATCTGGCGTGCTGTTTGTCGTGGCACACGTTGTCGGCAGCAACAACAACTACAAGCCGAACGACCCGAAATCGATGAAGGAATTCACCGAGCGAAATGCCGCCAACCTGGCGTTCCTGAAGGAGAGTTACGCCGAGGCGGCCAGGGCTGACGTGCGGGGTGTGGCACTGGTGATCCATGCCAACCCGGACTTCGAGATGGGTGCCGGCGAGGGATTCAAGGACTTCCTGGCTTCATTGCGTGGGTTCCTGTCGGGGTATAGCCGACCGGTCGTCTGCATCCACGGCGACTCGCACTATTACCGCATCGACAAGCCATTCAAGGACGCCAACGGAAAGACGTTCCTGGGGTTCACGCGGATCGAGGTTTTCGGCTCGCCCAACGTGGCCGGCCTGATCATTAACGTCGATCCCGACGATCCTCAGATCTTCAGCACTCGTCCGTACTATCTGAAGATCAAACCCGAGCTGAAGATCAAACCCGAGCTGAAGATCAAACCCGAGACCAAGTGAAGCCGTTGTAGGGCAGTCGGCGGTCACTTCGCCAGTTCGAACGGATAGACGACTTTCCAGTCCCGTTTCATGTCGACCACGGTCCACCTGTTCCTGGCGGCCTCGTCGAGTGCCTTGTCGAGGTGACCGATTCGTGACTTCCGGTCGTAGGACCATTCTCGCTTGCGATCGGTGTGGTGCACGATGGCTCCCAGCCGTTTGCCGGTGCCAGTGGTGGTCCATTGCAGCATCTGCAGGTCGCCGTCGGAGTTGCCGAAGGCGGCGATCGGTCGTCGGCCGATGGCACGGCGGATGCTGACCGGTTTCCCGGCCGCGTTGTTGAAGAACTCGATTTCGGTCAGCCGTTCGAAGATCGCCTTGCCGTTTTTTCGTACGAGTCGAGTTTTCATCCGGCTGCCGATGATCTGTTCGGGCGGTATGCCGTAGACCCGAGTGGCCCAGGCTCTCATGAACTCGAGGTCTCCGCCCGAGACGATATAGGTGCGAAACCGGTTGGCCTTGAGGTAGGCCAGCAATTCGAGCATGGGTTGGAAAACGAGGTCGGTGTAGGGTCGTTTGAAGCGAGGATGACGCGACGTGGCCAGCCAGCGGTTGACCGCGGCGTGGTAGTCTGTGATCGAGGTGCCACCGAGAGTGGCTTCGGTGAGTTGGGTGAAGAGCTTTCCGTCGCCGGCGGTCAACGTGGCGATGTCATTTGTGAGTGCAGCCTGGAACGGTTGCTGCTGTCGCCATTCGGGGTGTTTGTCGACCAGTTGATGTGCGCGGTGAATCGAGTACTGCAATTGGAAGTAGAATGGGCGTTCGGACCACAGCGTGCCGTCATTGTCGAAAACGGCAATTCGTTGTGACTCGGGCACGAAGTCTCGACCACCGCGCGTCGACACTGCTGTGACAAACGTAACGATTCGCTGCCTGGTCGCCGAGTGGTTCCATGACGCGAGCGGTTCGGCAGCTGCGAGTGGTACGATCGAAACACAGGCGAACCATGCCGTCAGAATTTGTCGTAACCAGGTGCGATGCAACTTGGATTCTCTTGAAGGCGGCAGGATGCAGGGGAACGGCCACGCCCACGGCAACAGGGATAGTCCGGTGTGTGGGGCAGGTCAAGCGGGTTGCCGTCGTCGGGTTCCGGCTGGGATTGTGATTGTCGGGGTGGTTGCTGCTCTGCCGATGAAGTAGAACGGGGGTTGACTCTAAGACCGAAAGGGAGTGTCTGGATGCTGACGATTCTAGGGCGAGGCGGCGAGCGGGGTGGTCGGCTTTGCGACGGATTGTCGCGTCGCGATGCGTTGAAGGTTGGTGCATTGGGTCTGGGCGGACTGTCGTTGCCGGGGTTGTTGCAGGCCGAGCAGCGGGCCGGGATCGCCGGATCACACAAGGCTGTGATCATGATCTATATGTGTGGTGCGCCACCTCACCAGGACATGTACGACCTGAAGATGGAAGCTCCGAGCGGGATCCGGGGGCCGTTTCGGCCGATCGAGACCAACGTGCCGGGGATCCAAATCTGCGAGCACATGCCGATGCTGGCCAAGGTGATGGACAAGTGCATCCCGTTGCGCAGTGTCTACGGTTCGCCCAACGGGTCGCACGATTCGTTCATCTGTTACACCGGCCACAGTGTCGTCAATCAGCCGTCGGGCAACTGGCCGTCGATGGGTTCGGTGGTGTCACGTATGCAGGGTGCCATCAACGTCTCGGTACCGCCCTTTGTCGGACTTTCGCCCAACACCGGCCATCCCCCCTACGGTTCGCCCGGGCATCCAGGATTTTTGGGCATCAGCCACGGGGCCTTCCGGCCCTCCGGTCCATCTCGGGCCAACATGAAACTCAACAGTGGCATCACGCTCGGACGGCTGGGCAACCGCAAGCAGTTGTTGACTTCGTTGGATGCGTTTCGCCGCAGCCATTCCGAAAACGCTTCACTGGCCGGTCTCGACGATCTGAACCAGCAGGCTCTGGATATTCTCACTTCAAGCCGCCTGGCCGATGCATTGGACTTGTCGAAGGAGGATCCGGCGGTGCGTGAGCGATACGGCAAGGGCAGTCCGAAGAACTACGGCGACGGGGCTCCGAGGAATCTCGAGCATTTCCTGATGGCTCGTCGACTGGTCGAAGCCGGTGCTCGCGTGGTGACTTTGAACTTCGGTCGCTGGGATTTCCACAGCAACAACCACGCCACGGCCCGAGACACTCATTTGCCATTATTCGATCGTGGCCTGGCGACGTTGATCGCGGATCTTTACGAGCGAGGTTTGGGTGAGGACGTATCGGTGGTGGCGTGGGGCGAATTCGGTCGAACTCCGCAGATCAACAAGACGGCCGGTCGCGATCATTGGCCTCAGGTCGGCGGCGGTTTGATTGCTGGCGGAGGCATGCAGACCGGGCAGGTGATCGGTTCGACCGATCGTCTGGGCGGTGTTCCCAAGGACCGGCCGGTGCATTTTGGCGAGGTGTTTGCGACGCTGTATCGCAACCTGGGTCTCGACCCGGCCACGATGAAGCTGTCCGACCGGTCGGGGCGGCCGCAGTACATCGTCGATCGTCACGTGGCGTTGCCCGAGGTCTAGCTTGCTGGTGCTGGCGTCACAGGCACCTTTGCTGCGGAGCGAGTCTTGGCGCGAGTCGGCTTGTCGTGGGGGTGGCATCTTGGTGGAATTGCCATCCACAGTCTGGAACCCGAGGCGTGTGTCGGGAAGCGGGTCAGCGGGATCGGTCCGGCGGGTCCGAATCGAAGTGTAGGGGCTGACTGAAATGATGCTCGCTGCTGTTTGCCGACGTTCCGTATTGGCACTGCTGATTGGCCTGTTCGCCGTGTCTTGTGAATCGGCCACGGCCGCCGACGAGTCGTTGCTCGAACGCGATGTGCTGCCGATCCTGGTGAAGAACTGCCTGGGTTGTCACGGGGGCTTGAAGCGAGAGGGTGGTCTGGATCTGAGGACGTTGCCGGCGATGCTCAAGGGGGGCGACTCGGGTCCGGCGATCGTGACGGGGGATGCCGCGACGAGCGAATTGTGGAAGCAGATCGCCGGCGACAGCATGCCGGCGGGCGACGACCGCGAAAAACTGTCTGTGGCCGAAAAGGCCGCGATCCGGGCATGGATCGATGCCGGGTTGCCAACTGTTAGGGAACGGCAGAAGGAGGTCAAGACCCTGCTTTCTGGGCAGAAACGACATGAACCGAAGGTGGTGGCGCGAGCCATCGATCAGCATATCGCCAATTTTTTGACCGCAGCCGGGCTGGAGGCGAGTGAGTCGTGCCAGGATTCGTTGTTCTTGAGGCGCGTCTGTCTGGATCTCGTGGGCCGGGTGCCGACGGCCAAAGAGGCTGTCGCGTTTCTGGACGACAAGGACCCCGACCGCCGCGCGAAGCTGATCGATTCGCTGCTGGCACGGCCAGAATTCGGCAAGCAGTTTGGTCGCACATGGCGTGACTGGGTGTGTCCTCCCGAGCTGCCTTCCAACGGAAACGCGGGGACTCAGCCGTATGCTCAGGCCCGTGCACTGGGAGACTGGATCGGCAAGAGACTGACCGACGGGGCATCGTGGGCCAAGATCGTTCGTGAGATCCTGACGGTCAAGGGCGAGATCAAGCAGAATCCTCAGGTCATCTTTTATGCACTGGTCGGGGAGGGCGGCACAACGACTGCCGACGGAACGTCTCGTGCTGTCGCGTCGCTATTCATGGGTGTTCAAATGCAGTGTGCCCGCTGCCACGATGACCCGTATCGCGACTGGTCTCAGGAAGAGCACTGGGGGTTGGCGGCGTTCTTTGGACGATCGCAGGGCGATTTCACAAAGATCGAAGTCGGCAAAGGTGCGAGCAAGACACCGGGCGAGATTTCGATTCCCGGTTCGGCCTTCAGGAACTCGGGCCAGGCCATTCGAGCGGCATTTCTACGAGGCGGTCGATACGAAGTGACGGGGGCTGACGATCTGCGACCTGCGTTTGCCGATTGGCTGACGGCTGCGGGGAACCGGTTCTTTTCACCATCGCTGGTCAACCGGGTTTGGTTCTACCTGTTCTCGCGTGGGATCGTGAACCCGATCGATGATTTCCGCGACCTGAATCCTCCCTCGCACCCCGGCCTGATGCGGATGTTGTCTGCCGAGTTTTCCGGATCGGATTTCGACATCAAGCATCTGTTCCGTTGCCTGTGCAACTCGCAGGCCTATCAGCGGACCAGTCGGTTTGAATTGGGCGGAGACGACCGGGATCGCGGGGCATTGACGACGTCATTTGGTCGGATGCCGATGCGGTTGATGACCGCCGACATGCTGTACGATTCGCTTGGTCAGATTTACGGTGACAAGAAGCTGGACCTGAGAACATTGTCGGGCGATTCGACTGTCGGCATGGCTGCTCCGGTTGGTGACTCGTGGTTGGAGTTTCAGCGGCGTTTTGGGACGAACGAGGAGGACGCCACCGACTTCACTCACGGCGTGGCCCAGATGCTGACCCTGATCAATCATCCTCGGCTGCAGGTTCGCAGCAAGGCGTTGGATGCCTTTCAGAAGACAACCCCCGATGCGAGTGTCGCGGCGACTCTGGAGTGGCTTTATCTGAGCACACTGTCACGGCGTCCTGATGAACTGGAGTTGCAGGAGGCTTGTGAGTTTGTGGAGCGGTTGGCGGACAAGGCCAAGGCCTTTGACGGAGTGCTCTGGATGTTGATCAACCGCAGTGAATTTCTCTTGGCGCGATAACCCACGGTATTGGCCGGTGATCGGCTGCCATGGGAACCTGACACGGAGCGAAGAACGATGCCAGTCACCAGACGACGTGTCGACACCGACCTCGGGCGTCGCGACCTCCTGAAACTCTCGGCCGCCGGTCTACTCTCGGGAGTCTCGGTACCGTGGTTCGAGGCCTTGGCCGCCGAGGGGGTGTCCCAGGGACCCGTTGCCGGGATTGGGCAGCCTCGCAAGAAGTCGTGCATTTTGTTGTGGATGGATGGAGGTCCCAGTCAGCAGCACACATGGGATCCCAAGGCGGGTGGCGAGTTTGCCCGCAGTCCGTCGTCGGTTCCGGGGATCCAAATCGTCGAGCAGCTGCCCCAGTTAAGTGCCATGATGGACGACCTGGTGCTGGTACGTTCGATGACGACCGAGATCAACGGCCATTATGACGCGAAGTACTTTCTGCACACCGGTTACAAGCGGACGTCGGCATTCGAGCATCCATCGATTGGATGCATCGCGTCGTCTCAGGTCAGCCATCCTGGCGACCAGATACCGTCGTTTGTCACGATCGATGCCGGATACGACCGCAACGATGGCGGTCGTCTGTACCGGAATGTTCCGGGCTACCTGGGTCCGGATCACGGTCCGTTACTGGTCAACGATCCAAACGCAGGTCTCGAGAATCTGTCTCCAACCGGCGGTGACATTGAAGCGAGATTGAAGTTGTTGGCTGGTGGCGAGAGTCGTTTTGCCAGGAATTTTGCGACTCCGGCAGTGACTGCCAAGCAGGCGGCATTCGAGCGGGCAGTCCGGTTGATGCAGTCGCGTCGTTCGAAGGCATTCGACGTGTCGGTTGAGCCTGCGAGTTTACGACGGGCATACGGAGCTCATAAGTTTGGTCGCAGTTGCCTGTTGGCCAGGCGACTGGTCGAAGCGGGCGTATCGTTTGTTGAGGTGGTGCATCGGGGATGGGACGACCATGCCGGTGCGGCCAAGCCGATCTCGTACCGGGCTCCGTGGATGGACGCCGGCATGGCGACCTTGATCAGCGATCTGAAGGTTCGAGGCATGCTCGACGACACGCTGGTGATCTGGATGGGGGAATTCGGGCGGACACCCGGCGACGGCAACGGCCACTTCAGCAAGGCCTGGAGCACAGTGTGGGCTGGTGGCGGATTGAAGACCGGCCAGGTTGTGGGGAAGACCAGCGAGAAGGGAAAGACTCCGGGAACGGAAATCGTGGACCGTCCGGTCACCTCGCCCGACTTCATCGCGACGCTGTGCCTGGCGTTGGGCATGGACATCCATACCGAGTTCCATGCTCCGGGCAATCGGCCGATGCCGATGGTCGACAAGGCGGCCAAGCCGATTGGCGAGATACTGGGTTGAGACATTCGCGAGCGATCAGGGGGACGACTGTGATGATGTGGCTGCTGCGAAGTGCCTTGGCGGTTGCCTGGATGTTGGCCGTTGTCGTGATTGGCCATCGCGGCGTGTTGGCTGACGAACCGGCGGCCACTTCGAAGTCGACGGCTCCGGCCTACCGGGCGGTCAAGACCTCCGAAGCCGCGATCGCCCGGATCAAGCAGTTGGGCGGCCGGGTGCGGTACCTTGCTGCGGAACAAGACGGCGTGGTGGTCGACCTGCGGTTTGCTGTCGAGGGTGTTTCGGACGACCACTTGCAGTACATCGAGACTGTGCCGAACGTTGTGTCGGTGCTGCTGAAGCGGGTGGTGGTGACCGATGCGGGACTGGTTCACCTGGCTCGGATTCCGACTCTGAAACATCTCGACCTGTCAGAAACCGCCATCACCGATGCTGGTTTGAAGACGATCGCCGGGCTGCCGGTTCTGGAACGGCTGAATCTGTTTGGTACCAACGTCACCGATGCCGGACTGTCCAATCTGAAGTCGATCCAGACCTTGCGGTGGCTCTACATTGATCAGTCGCTCACCAGTGTCAGTGGGGTGTCTGATCTCAAGGCGGTCAACGGGAAACTGGTGGTTGTTCCGGATCGTGGGCTGCGTCGGCAGCGGATCGTGGTGTTGATCAAGGAGTCCGAAGCGTTACTCGTGAAAGCTGTTAAGGCGTTTTTGGTTGCCGAGACGGAGCACAACGAGTTGACGCCGAAGGTGGCCGAGTTGAAGAAGGCCGAGGATGCGACCAAGTCGGTCTCGGACGCTACAAAAAAACGCCTCGACGAGGCGACCAAGTCGCGGTTGGCGGCGAAGAAGTCGGCGGACGAGGCGGCTGCCCGTTTGAAGGCTGCCCGAGAGAAGTTGGTCGCTGCGGAAAAGCTGGCTGGCGATGCCAAGTCGAAGAGTGAAGCGGCGAAGAAGTCGGCCGCTGAAGCGAAGCAGCGACACGAACGGGCCAAGAAGGCGAAGCCAGACTACGACTTGGCCAAACGGATCCGCGACGCGTCGGAATTGCGGCTTGCTGATGCTCGACGACGCCAAGTCATCTCACCCGGGGCGCCGTTCGAGCCGAAGCAGGACAAGTTGCCCGCCCCGGTGCCTCGCGGAGCGACCGTGCTGTTGGGTGATGGCCCGGAAACGAAGTTCCTGTCCAAGACGGGTCAGGGAATTGATTGGCCGGTTGAGAAGGGGGAACTGGTTTCGACCAAGGGTGGCAACAACTCGAATCACCTGGTGTCGTCGATCCACTTCCGCGACGCGGTGATTCATGTCGAGTTCATGCTGCCACCTTCGGGGAGTGGAAACAGCGGTGTGTACATTCACGGCAATTACGAATTGCAGATCATCGGTTCGCACGGCAAGGCAGACGTGACTCAAAAGGACATGGGCGCGGTGTACGGCTTTGCCAAGCCGTTGGTCAACGCGGCGCGGAAGCCGGGCGAGTGGCAGGTTTACGATATTCTGTACGAGGCTCCTCGACGGGACGACAAGCAGAAGATCGTCAAGCCGGGTTCGATCACCGCGTGGCTCAACGGGCAGTTGGTGCAAAAGAACACTCGCGTGGGCGAGCCTCGCAGCGTGTATCACCCATACCGGCACGAGACGACCGGATACCTGAAGGCCATTTTTCAGAGGCAGAAGCAGACGATGACCGGCCCGGTATTTCTGCAGGACCACGGCCACGCTGTCCGGTTCCGCAATGTCTGGGTGTTGCCGTTGGATGATCGGGCAGGTGTCTACAAGGCGACCGCCGCTCCGTAGGGACCGGGTACCTGCGCCTTCGGCTGGGGAGCCAGTCCCTGGGATGGAGGTGGGGGGGCATCACCAGTTGAGCAGGTGTGGTTTCTGAGCGTTCCAGCCGTCGTTGGACGGGAAGACGGTCTGCATGTCGATCTTGCTCAGGTCCTCGGTGAACCAGTCCTCGACCGTCGCCCACCATTTCTGGAAGTGGGGTGTTTCGCGGTGTTTGTCTAGAGAGTCTTCGTTGAGATAGACCTCGTAGAGGTAGTAGCGGCCGGGGACGGCTGGGTCTTTGAGTATGTCGAACCGGAAGCATTCGGGTTCATCTCGAGTCGATCCCTGAGCGTCGCCGAGGCTGACGTCTTCGAATTCGGAGATCTTGTCGAGTTGAACATTGAGCGTAACGAAGATGGCGTACATGAGAATTGCCGTTCGGGAAAGTGGATGTGCGACGGTGGACAGGAGCAAGCCGCAGAGGCCGGGTCAGTTGATGCGGGCGGCTGTCTTGAAGGCTGTGGCGCCGGTGTCGATCCAGTCGCCGACCCCGGTCATCAGAAAACGGACTCCCAGGTCGGTGAAGTGAGCGACATTGTCGTTGTTGGTCAGTGTGCCGGCCGTGCGGCCGCTTTGGGCAATCTTCTTGAGAGCGTTTTCTCGGGTGGCCACGACATCGGGGTGGTCCCATTGCCCGATCAGCCCCATCGACGCGGCCAGGTCGCTGGGTGCGACAAAGAACACGTCGATGTTGTCGACTTCGAGAATTTCATCGAGGTTGTTGACGGCCACGATGTCTTCGATGAGCACGATGAACAGCGTCTGTTCGTTGGCCGCGTCGAAGTAGCCGTCGACGCCGTAGCCCTGTCGGCTGGTGAACAGGCCACGTTGTCCGATGGGTGCGAACTTGCCGCCGGCGACGACGTTTTCGGCTTCGGCCTTCGTGTTGACGTGCGGGACGACGATCCCCTGCACGCCCCGATCGAGTGCCCGGTAGATGATCGCCTGCTCGTTCTGATTCACTCGTGGAATCGACGTCATGTCCCACAGGTCGCAGGCTCGAGACAAGTCGCCGATGTCGCGAAAGTCGACGGCTCCGTGTTCGGCTTCGAGCCACACGGCATCGAAGTCGGCCGGGCCAAAACGGTCGATGTCCTCGGGGTCGGTCAGGCCCGATATGCAGCAGACCGTCTCGCCGGCAGCAAGGCGGTGTTTGGTTCGATTTCGTCTCAGGTCCACGGTTCACTCCTTGGTTGGTTTGTCCTGGTTGTGTTGGGAAGACTGGATGCTC
>CAVOEV010000075.1:0-18598 GCA_963694825.1 Planctomycetota bacterium | reverse complement strand
GTCTATATGCAGGGGCGTTACGAAGTGCAGATTCTCGACTCGTTCGGACTCGCCGGCAAGAACAACGAGTGTGGCGGGATCTACGAGATCCGGGATCCGGACCTGAACATGTGCCTGCCTCCGCTTGCCTGGCAGACCTACGACATCGATTTCACTGCCGCCGTGTACGACAAGGCTGGCAAGAAGACGGCCAATGCCCGGATCAGTGTGCGGCACAACGGCGTGTTGATTCACAAAAATGTCGATCTTCCCCGCAGCACTCGAGCCAGCCCGGTCAAGGAAGGGTTCGAGCTGGGTCCGATCTACATCCAGAACCACGGCAATCCGTTGCATTTCCGCAACATCTGGCTGGTCGAGAAGCGTGAAGTGGGTTTCGAATCAGTGTTTAACGGGAAGACTCTGGCCGGTTGGCACAAGAACCCCGAGAAGATCGGGCACGGGACTGGTGGTCGCTGGACGGTTGAAGACAGCGTGATCAGCGGCGAGCAGGATCCGCCGGGCAGCGGAAACGGCGGCATCCTGTTGACCGACCGGACCTACGGTGACTTCGAACTGCTGATCGACATGAAGCCCGACTGGGGAGTTTGCAGCGGCCTGTTCGTGCGGTCCAACAACCGGGGGCAGTGTTTCCAGATGATGGTCGACTACCACGACAACGGAAACGTGGGTCACATTTATGGCGAGGGGACCGGAGGCTTCAACACTCGGCCCTTTGACATCTTTGGCAAGTACAACGACAAGAAGGAGTTGTTGAGTCTGACGACCAAGCCGACCGGGGTCGCTCCACCCAAGGCGTTTAGCATCAGCGGCAATGACTGGGTGTCGGCCTGGAAGGTTGGAGACTGGAACACCGCTCGGTTACGGGTTGTTGGTTCGCCACCTCAGATCACCACCTGGATCAACGGCCGCAAGGTCAACGAATTCAACGGCCAGACGTTTGCTGGCAAGGGTTACGACAAGGCAAGTGTCAGCCAGTTGCTGGGGTCCGAGGGTCGCGTGGCGGTGCAGGTGCATGGCGGGAAGGGTTGGCCCAACGGAGCCAAGTGCCGTTGGCGGAATGTGTACGTGCGGCCGTTGGATTGATGCGGTGAGGGAGTGTGAGGGTGGTGGCGATCACGGTCCGACGGTCAGCCAGGGTTTGAGGCGAACGATTGTCTTGGGGCCGATTCCGCGGACTCGAACCAGGTCCTCGACATCAGCGAACGGTCCGTTTTGCTTGCGGTCGGCGATGATCCGCTGGGCGAGTGTCGGGCCGATGCCTTCGAGTTGAGACAACTCGACCCAATTGGTTGTGTTCAGGTCGAGTCGAAAGCCGACGAGGGTTCGGGGGATGCGGTCGATTTCGATCGGTCGAGTGCCCCAGCCGGAGAGTCGAGTCCAGTGAGCGGCCATCAGCACCAGCGAGGCCGCGACCAGGACGGCGATGACCAGGCGGTCGCTTCGAGTGATCCCCAGGACGGTTGCTTCGGGATCGTCGCGATCGGGGGTGTGCCGGTCGGGTTCAGGTGCCGTGTTCTGGTTCATCGCCTGCTCGTCTCGTGGTCGAGATCGAGTAGACGGATCGGCGGGTAGCAGACGCAAGACAAGTTGTCTGCGTTGTGCCTGGAATCACCTCGTCTTGGGAGTGCCGTCGCTGGGCTTGGCGAAGAATGTCAAGCGAATCTGGCTTCCGGGTGCCAGGGCGGCCTGTTGTCGAGGTGCCTGTTGGTAGATGACGTAGGTGAGGTCCGCCTTGGCGGCGGGCACACCGGCGTTGAACTTGACTGTGTACCCGGCTGCGGTGAGCACGGCCTGGGCTTTCTTCCAGGGCAGGCCGATGACCGAGGGGACGATTGGTTCGGATTGCGTGGCGACGACACGGTAGCGTTTCAGGTCGGGCCGAAACGGACTGTTCCCGAAGAACCGTGTCAGGGCTTCGAGTTTCGAGTTCACCTGCATGCGGAAGAACGAGTAGATGGTTTGCGTGTTGTCGGGTGCAGTCAGGCGGACGTGCTTGGGCAGGTAGGTGGCGGTGTCGAGGATCACGGTGGCTTCGCGGTAATTGACTGCATCCTGTTTCCATCGCGGAATTGCCCGGATCCAGATCTCATCCTTCGATTCCCCCAGCAGCGTCATCTGGTACCTGCGAATGGCCTTGTCGGGAGGCATGCCGAAGAGGAACGGCAGCGGGCCATCCATGATCCTTCGGCCCTGGTAGTCGGCGGGGATCCTGTGGCTGGTCACGGTGCGGTCGAGGTCGTTGACTTCCAACACCTGTGTCCCATCGCAGATCCACTTCTCGGGGTTGTCGCCCGAAACAACCAGCGAGATGGTTCGGGCCGGAGTCACTCGGCTGGTACTGGGATCTCGGCGTGACGGTTGCTTGACCGATGAACGGGTTCCCTTGGGGACTTCGACCGAGTAGATATCGAGTCGTCCCTTGTCGGGGGCTTCGTAGAAGAAGACACCCCGTCCACGCTTCTCGGTGTTGAAGACGAACTCGCGGTGGTAGCGGTAGATTTCGCCCTTGAGAGTCTTGATCCGCGACGTGGCCAGTTCCCACTTCACCAAAGCGGCTCGGAGTTTTGGTTTGAGCTTCTGGACGTGGAGGTCGGGGGTTTGGAGTCGGCTGCGAGGCAACCGCTTGGTGGTGGCGGGCGTGCTGGCCGGTTGTCGGGCCGGTTGTCGGGCCGGTTGTCGGGCCGGTTGTCGGGCCGGTTGGACTGCGGGTGTTGCCGGGTTGAGGATGATTCGTCGCGGGGATTTTTGTTGTGCTGTCGCGTCTGTCTGGGTGTCCACGATCAGAGCGGCTGACAGCAGCAGGGAAAGCAGCGTGGTCACGGGGACCTGTAGTCGCGTCGCATCCATGCGAGACCTCGGCATCGTATTGAGTCGGGGATTCTAGCAGCCGTTGGGGAATCGGGGGTAGAGGAATCCGGGGGTGACGGAATGAGAGTCGGGCGGTGACTAGCCGTCTCCGCACAATTGTTCGACCAGTTCTTCGAGTTCACCGAAGCTGCTCACAACCCAGTCGGCCTGGTCGGCCCATTCGGGCAGCGACCCGGGTGCGAACAGCACGGCTCGGGTGCCGGCATTGTGTCCGGCCTGCAGGTCGAAATGGTAGTCGCCGACAAACAGGACGTCGGCTGGCGGCACGTTCCAGTCGTCACAGATCGCGTAGACTCCGGTCGGATCGGGTTTTGCCGGAGCGTCCTCGCGAGTCAACACGATGTCGAAACTCCAACCGAGCCTCTCGATGGTGGTGTTGGCCGAGAGGCGGGAGTTGCGTGTGAGGACACCGCAGCGGATTTCGAGTCGTCCGAGTCGATCGATCAGTTGGGTGACACCGGGATAGGGTGTCGCGTTGAGGGCTCCTTCGCGTTCGTACCCTTGCAGGATTTCGAGTGCCCGGTCGCGCAGTGGTCCTTCGGGTAACGCTGCGACTCCTTCGAGAATCGGGTCTCCGTCGGGGATACCGATGTCGCGTCGGATGGCGTCGAAGTCGAGTCCCGAGTCGACCAGGGTGCCATCCATGTCGAAGATGATTCCGCTGAGTGTCATGGTGTGGGCCTTGGGATCACAATCCGGCGTCGTCGAGATGGAAACGGACGTTGAAGGACATCAGTGTGATTTCGTCGTCGCGGCCGCGGATGACGTTGATGCCGGTGTTGTCCTGTCGGATTTCGCGAGCTCGCGAGATGGGCCAGCCCATCAGTCGGGCCAGGTAGACTCGGTTGACGATATTGTGAGCGACCAGGGCGACGGTTTGTCCGCGATGGATGTCGAGGAGATCGTCGATGGGTGTGCCGACGCGATCCAGGACATCCTGATAGCTTTCACCGTCGGGGTAGCTGTGAATGCCTGGATCGTCGATGAACCGGCTGTAGGCCTCGGCGTCGTCCTGCATGATCGAGTCCCAGTCGCGGCCTTCCCAGCGACCGACGTCGCATTCGGAGATGTTGTCGAGGACCGAGGCTTTGATTTGGTGCGGTAGGGCAATCGCGTCAGCGGTTTCTCGAGCTCGTTTCATGGGGCTTGAGATGACGGCATCGAGTGGTCGGTTGGCGAGGAACCCGGCCACCGCAGCGGCCTGTTGCCGGCCGGTGTCGCTGAGTGATGTGTCGATACCTCGTCCCTGTAAGATGTAAGGTTGCTGTTGGTTGGCCGGAGTCGCTCCGTGGCGAATCAGGTAAAGCAGTGTCTCGTGAGTTTCGGGCATCAGTCTTCCAGTCTGGTGTCTTGTCCGGAGTCGTGCCGCGGTCCTGACGGGGTCGGCGTTCGGTTGTGGCATAATTCGAGTGCGACGTCGACGGCGGCCTGCATGCCGGCGGGGTTGGCCGTGCCTTGCCAGGCGATGTCAAATGCGGTGCCTTGGCTGGGACTGGTGCGGATCAGGGGCAATCCGAGGGTCACGTTGACGGCCGAGTCGAACCCGATCAGTTTCAGAGCGATGTGTCCCTGGTCGTGATACATGGCCACGACCCCGTCGAATTCGCCGTTGACGGCACGGCGCAACAGGGTGTCGGCCGGGAATGGGCCGTGTGCGTCGATCCCGGCGGCGACGGCGGAAGTGACGGCCGGAGCAATTGTTGTTTGTTCTTCGTCGCCAAAGAGTCCGTCTTCGCCGGCATGAGGGTTCAGGGCACACACGGCGATCCGGGGCGCCACACAGCCGACCTGTCGAAGAAACTGATCGAGCAGGCTGATGTGATCGGTGATCCCGTCGACCGACAACAGGCCGGGGACACTGGCGATCGAGGTGTGCAAAGTGGCATGGGCGACGCCGAGACCGCTGGAGTTGGAGATCGTTGAGGCTGCGGTGGAGGCTGCGGTGGAGGCTGCGGTGTTTGGTGGGAGGTAGAGCATCATGGCGACTGATTGGCATTGGCAGGCTTGGGCGAGCAGTTCAGTATGTCCGGGGCCGTCGATGCCGGCGGCGGCCAGGGCGGTTTTGTTCAGGGGCGCGGTGACCAGTGCATCGATGTGACCATCGAGAGCGGCCATGGCAGCGGCCTGGAGCCAGTCGGCTGCGGCACGTCCGCAGCGTGGGTCGACTTGTGCGGCGGGGGCATTGGCGACGTCGCTATCGGATGGGTTCCAGCAGTTGACGTATTGCGAGTCGGCCGCCTGGTTATTGTGGCAAGGAGAATCGACGTGGCGGACGTTGGTGTCGAGTCCGACCAGCCGTAAGGCTCGGGTCAGCACGTCGGGGTGTCCGACGACCAGTGGCTGCCAGTTGTGTTGGCAGTTGGCGAGCACGCGTGCGACGAGTTCGGGACCGACCCCGGCCACGTCACCCATCAGCAGTGCCAGTCGAGGTCGCCGTGGCTCGGACGACTCAGTCATCACCACCGTCTCCCGAGTCGTCACTGTGTGCCGCGTCATAGTACTCGGCCTCGGCCAGTAGCACGCCCTGTTGATCTTTTTCTGAAAGCGTTGGTTGGCCGTCGAGTGGCCATTCGATTCCGATCGCCGGATCGTTCCAGAGCAGAGTGCGTTCGGATTCGGGGTGGTAGATATCACTGCACTTGTAGAGAAAATCGGCCGAGTCGCTGGTTGTGAGGAATCCGTGGGCGCAGCCGGTGGGGATCAGCAGTTGGCGGCGGTTGCTGTCCGAGAGAGTGGTGCCGTACCAGCGACCGAAGGTGGGCGAGTGTCGACGCAGATCGACGGCGACATCAAAGACACTGCCGCTGGTGACCTGGACGAGTTTGGCCTGAGGAAACGTGATCTGGTAGTGGAGTCCACGGAGCGTGCCTCGAGTCGAACGCGACCAGTTGTCCTGGACGAAATCCAGGTCGATGCCGGCGTTGGCGAATCTCGCAGCTTGATAAATTTCCAGAAAGAAGCCTCGGTCGTCTTCAAAAACGCGAGGTTCGATGACCAGCACGCCGTCGAGGGGTGTATTGTGAAGTTGCATGGTTTGGGTGAATCGTTGCGGGGCGTTTTGAGAGTTTCGGAGGTTGGGGAGGTTAGCATATCGCAGAAGTTGGGGTCCCAAGAAGGGTGCTCAACTTGCGGAAAGTCTCTGGTCTGGCGTATTTTGTAATTGGGGAATGAGTGTGGTGTGGCCTGTGGCTTTTACCATGAGAGGGGATTCCGAATGAGGCGAGGTTGGTTTTCGGGACTGGCGGTCGTGGCGGTGTTGCTGACGGGTTCGTCGGTGGCGACGTCGGCCGCCCCCATCTCGCCGCCTCCACCTCCATTGCCTCGTGACCTGCCGGTCTTGAGGGCTCCGGTCGTGGCTCGACCGATGCAGCCTGCCGCCTTGACGCGGAGTGTGCCTCGAGGCGTGGCTGATCTCTTGGCCATCCAGACTCGAGTGGGCGAACTGGTCGAGGATCTTTCGAAGGCGACGGTTGGTTTGCGGATTGGCAACGGAGCTGGCAGTGGCGTGATCGTGAGTGCCGACGGTTACGTGTTGTCGGCCGCTCATGTCACCGGTACCCCCAACCGCCGTGTCAGCGTGATGTTATCGGATGGCCGAATCCTGCCCGGTCACACGTTGGGACTCAACCGAGAACTGGACGCGTCGGTGTTGAAGATTGACGTCAAGGGGCCGTTCCCTTTCCGGCGGTTGGCTCGACCAAAGGACGTGCGAACCGGAGACTGGTGTTTGGCGTTGGGTCATCCGGGCGGCTACCAGTCCAAGCGGGCTCCGGTGGTTCGGTTGGGCCGAGTGATCCGGACCGAGAGTGGTTTTCTGCAGACCGACTGCACGTTGGTCGGCGGCGATTCGGGGGGTCCGTTGTTCGACTTGTCGGGGAACGTGATCGGGATCCACAGTCGCATCGGGCCTCCGACAAGTTGGAATTTCCACGTGCCGATTCGAGCTTACACCGAGAGTTGGGTGAAGTTCGTGGACGGAGTGGCGTTTGGGCGTCGCAACCGGGTTCGCCAGCCGGTGTTGGGAATCAACGGTGTCGACCATGACCTGGGCTGCACTGTCACCGCAGTGAGTCCGAACCTGCCGGCGGCTCGGGCGGGAGTCCGATCGGGTGACGTGATCGTGAAGGTGGATGGCCGGGGATTCGAGGGGTTTGATTCGCTGTTCAACCATGTCCAGAACAAGAAGCCTGGCGACAAGCTGAGGCTGTCGATCCAGAGAAACGGCAAGGCGGTAGAAATTACGGTGACGTTGGCCGGAGGCCGTGGACCATGATTGGCTCGGTTGGCTCGATTGGCTCGATTGGCCTGCATCGTCGCGTGTCGGTGTGGTTGAGACTACTGGTGGTCGTTCTGTTGATGGCCGTCGTGGCCGCCGCCGCCCCGCCTGCCCGGTTGCCTCGAGACCTCTACAAAAGCGGCACGGCGATCCGTAAAGCGTTTCGGCCGGTTGTCGTGGCGCCGAGCCAGGCGACGGTGGCCGTGCTGGTCGATGGACGGCAGAGGGCTTTGGGGGCGATTGTCGGTTCCGACGGTTGGGTGCTGACCAAGGCGAGCCAGGTCAACGGGATTCATGGCGGAGCGATTCGGTGCCGTCTGAAGGATGGCACCAGTCATTCGGCTCGCCAGGTCGGATTCCATGCCGAACACGATCTCGTGATGCTCAAGATCGAAGTCACCGGTCTGAGCGTGGTGGAGTGGCAGAGCGAGAAGGATCCGACGGTCGGGTCGCTGTTGGCGACGTGTGGACCGAGTGAACTGCCGGTGGCCGTCGGAGTGGTCAGTATTCGCCGACGTCAGATCCAGCATTTGCACGGATTCCTGGGAGTCGGTTTTGACGACGTATTCGGAGGCGCCCTGATCACTCGGGTGATGCCCAACAGTGGTGCCAGTCGAATCGGGTTGACTGTTGGCGATGTGATTATCCGTGTGGCGGGAACCACGATTCCCAGGGGCCGGGTACTCAGGGACCAGATCCGCAAGTTCCGCCCCGGCGATGTGTTGCCGATGCGAGTGCGGCGTGGCCAGGTGGAATTCGATGCCAACGCTCGGCTGGGTTCGCCAGACGAACACGTCCCGAACCGCAGCATCCTGATGAACAAGTTGGGTGGCCAGTTGAGTTTCCGGCGTGGTGGGTTTCCCAACGCGTTTGCTCACGACACGGTGCTGAAGCCCGAACAGTGTGGCGGGCCCGTGGTTGATCTGAACGGGCGGGCGGTGGGAATCAACATTGCCCGTGAGGGTCGGACCGAATCGCACGCGATTCCCGCTCAGGTGATCGTCGGCCTGATCGCAGACCTGAAGTCCGGCCGGAAGTTCGTCGCTCCGGCCAATCGACTCGGACCAGTCGACCCGCCCGCCGTGCCGCTGGCGAACTAGTCCCGGGTTTTCAGGCTGCTTGGCGGATTCCCTGGCTTTCGTAACGGCCGACACAGTTGATCCGGGCGTAGACGTCGTCGAGCACCCAGTGGAAGGCGACGAGGTGGACCGATTCGACCAGTCCCATGTCGTCCGAATCGACGTGCAGGTTGTGATTGGCCAGTTGCTGCAGTTGGCCACCGTCGAAGCCGGTGACGCCCCAGGTGGTCAACTGGTGACTGTTGGCCCACTCGACGGCTCGCAGCACATTGGGGCTGTTGCCGCTGCCGCTGATCGAGATCAGCATGTCGCCGGGTGACGCGAAGTTCTTCAATTGCTCGACAAAAATCCGCTCGAACCCCTCGTCGTTGCCCCAGGCCAGGATGTAGGGCGTGTTGTCGGTCAGCGACAGCACCTTGAGGCGAGGCATGTCGTCGTTGTTGAAGTCTTCGGGATCCAACGTGCTTTTTCCCAGGTCTTCGCAGAAGTGCGACGCGTTGGCACCGCTGCCTCCGTTGCCGCAGATAAAAACGAAATGGCCGTCGAGCCAGGCGGCGTGAATCTGGCGGGCGAGCGATTCGAGCGATTCGAGATCGAGTGATTCGAAGGTCTTGCTGCAGAGGCTGAAGTAGTCGCGTGGGGTGAGTTGGGCACCGATCATGGCGGGGTTCCGAGGATGCCGTGGGATGTGTGAGGTTGTTGATTGCGGCGGGAGGATAGCAATTTGGCGAAAAGTCGAGAAGGCCGAAGGGGCAGGCTGGCTGGGCTGCAAGTCGAGGTGCCTGTTCGGCGAGTAGTGCGGTTCGCCTCGATTGATGCTCTTGGAGGATTCCGATAGAAGTGGAGTCCCGTCTTTAAGTGTGAGTGTCGTAATGAACAGCCAGTCCGATTTCAGTCCGTGTCTGAGGTTGCATGCCGACGACAACATCGTGGTGGCACGGATGGACGTGTCGGCCGGGACGGTGATTTCGGGTGGGACAGCCGGGCAGGCGGTGGAGGGTTTTGCCGTATCCGAGGCGATCGGGTTGGGTCACAAGGTGGCTTCGACCTCGATCGGCGCAGGCGACCCGATCCGCAAGTACGGGCAGGTGATCGGGTATGCGACCGAACCGATTGCCTCGGGCGAGTGGGTGCACACTCACAACGTCGAACCCGGCGACCTGGATCTCGACTACGCTTTTTCGAGTGCCGTGCCGGATCCACTGGATCCGATCACTGGCCAGACATTCCAGGGTTACCGTCGTGCCGATGGCCGTGCCGGGACGCGGAACTACCTGGGAATCGTCAGCACGGTCAACTGTTCGGCAACCGCGTCGAAGTCTGTTGCCAGGGCCTTCGACGAGGGCTTGCTGGATGACTTTCCGAACATCGACGGCATCGTGCCCCTGGTCCACCAGGGCGGCTGTGCGATGCAGTACGGTGGTGAGGATCACGACCAGCTGGCCAGGACGCTCGCGGGGTTTGCCCAGCACGCCAACATTGGCGGTTTCCTGGTGCTGGGCCTGGGCTGCGAAACCGGGCAGGGCTCGTTCCTGGTCGACAACCACGGCCTGGTGCAATTGGACGTTCCGGGAGAGGACTCGGGGCGGGTGGAATCGCTTCCGTTGGTGATGAACATCCAGGACGAGGGGGGAATCAGGAAGACGGTCGAGCGGGCGGTGGGTGTGTTGCAGGAGATGTTGCCCGAGGTGAATTCGGTCGAGCGGGTCGAGATTCCGGTGTCGGAGTTGATCCTGGGGACCGAGTGTGGAGGGAGCGACGGGAACAGTGGTGTGACGGCCAATCCGGCTGTTGGCATTGCCAGTGACCTGTTGGTGGCGGCCGGGGCGACTTCGATATTGGGCGAGACGCCCGAAATTTACGGTGGCGAGCATTTGCTGACACGTCGGGCGAGGAGTCCGGAAGTGGGACGAAAGCTGCTGGAACGGATCGAGTGGTGGAAGGAGTACACGGCGAAGTTCGGAGCCGAAATCAACAACAACCCGTCGGTGGGCAACAAGGCGGGCGGGTTGACGACGATCTATGAAAAATCGCTTGGAGCGATCGCCAAGGGTGGCAGCACGGCACTCGAGGAGGTTTACCGGTACGCCGAGCGAGTGACCAGTCGAGGATTTGTCGTCATGGACACTCCGGGCTACGACCCGGCATCGATCACCGGGATGGTGGCCGGAGGCGCCAACGTGCTGGTGTTCACGACCGGACGTGGCAGCTGCTTTGGCTGCAAACCGGTCCCCTGTATCAAGATCGCCTCGAACAGCCGGATGTTCGACTGGATGATCGACGACATGGACATCAACGCCGGCCGCATTCTCGAAGGGGCTTCGGTCGAGGAGTTGGGTCGGGAGATCTTTGACGAGATCGTGGCGGTGGCCAGTGGGAAGTCGACGAAAAGCGAGGAACAGGGGGTTGGGGAAGAGGAGTTTTGTCCCTGGTCGATTGGTCCGGTGCTCTAACAGGCTGCTGAACCCCGATCATCCCCACAACCAAGAAATTCGTCATGTCCCCGATAATCGTTACAGATTGCCAGATTACCTGACCGATAAAACCGTTAGGACCACGTTTGTGCGCGGTCGATATATGGGCGACTTGCCCGTTCCGGTAGTCTGTCAAGGATGATCTGATGCGGGTGTCACGGCGACTGACGCTGGCAATCTGTCTGATTGCTCTGGCCCTTTCGGGTCGCAAGGCGATGTCCCAGGGACCACCTCCGGGTGCGTATCCTCCTCAGGGCATGGCACCGGCGTCGATGGCGCCGTTTCCAGGCAATTCGACGTACGACTTCGAGTACGACAAGCACTACATCCGAGACGGGATGTGGAACCGTGTGTCGTCGAACCGAGGCCGTCGGATGTTCTTCAACATCGACATTCTCTCGGCCCGCAACCGCAAACCAACCGGTTTCCTCGGCCACAGCTCGGCTCTGACCTACAAGGACCTGGTCCTGCCGATTCTCGAAGAGGATCCGTACGACCTGGGTGACAGTGGTGGTGGCGGCGGTGGCGGGAGCCAGCAGCAGAGTGTTGTGGACCAGTTCCGTGGCGTGCCGCAGGCGGGGATTCCCGGCTTCAACTACTACGACGCTGTTCAGCTGCAAAACGCAATCGCCGGCCCGACCGGCACCGGCATCCGGCTCCAACTGGGCTATTTCGATCCGGACGACAGCGGGTTGATGTTTGAGGGTTTTGGCCAGAGTCTGAACGAGAAATTCGACGCTCGCGACTCGCTGCCTGCAGGCCGAGGTGCTCAGAAGGACACCTTGTTGCTGCTACTTTCGCCTCCCGATTTTCTGCTCAACGAAATTGGCACGGCCGGTGGTCAGTTTGGCCAATCCACTGGTGGCGGTGGCAACAACAACGAGGACACGCCGACTTCGCAGGACTTCATCCTGCAGAACAACCTGTTGAATCTCCGCGGCCTGCCGCTGGACGATGGCAGCACGTTTGGAGTCACCGCACCCTACGATCTCGAGTTTCAGGTGACGTCCAAGAGTCGCACGTATGGCATGTCGGTGCACTGGATCCTGTCACCGTCGTATCAGACCAAGACGTTCATGGTGCGTCCGATGGTTGGAGTGCGTTACATGCGGCTGCAGGAAGGTTTTCACTTCTACGGGCAGGACAGTGGTCTGAGTTACGACAACTTGGAGGACTTGGACGATCCCTTCAACGGTGACGTCAAGCTGCATTCGCCGGGGAACATGTTTGACGAGGACGGTGACGGGATCATCGACAACGCGGCATTGGTCGAAGAGGGTGGCACGAGCGGCGGCGGTGGAGGTGGTGGTCAGAACTCGGACGAGTATCGCTTTATCATCTACAACGACCCTGCGATGTACCCTCTGAGTTCGACCCTGAACAACGTGATGCGGAGTAGTTTGATTGGGCCGGAGATCGGTTTGAGATACGACCTGGGCGGCACCAAGTTCAAGCTGTGGGGGCAGACCAAGATCGCCCTGACTGCCAACACCGAGAAGCTGAAACTTTCGGGCAACAACATCGGGATGACGACTCGGCAGACCAACTTCCTGACGCCCACACCCGAGGATCCTCAACCCAACCGGTTCAGCGATAGCGACCAGCACACTCATGTCTCGGAAGTCATCGAACAGTCGTTCTTTGCCGAGGCACCGTTGTTCGCCAAGGTGCCGATCTTGCGGAGATCGAAGCTGTTGAGTGCGGCGAACTTCCGGCTCGGTTACACGCTGCTGTTCGTCGGCCACGTGGCTCGACCTTCGGGCAGCATCAACTGGGCGGGGAATCCGTCGGAGGGTCTGTTCCCGACGATCGATGTGAACCGGTCGAGCTTCTGGACCGAGAACTACAGCTTCTCGCTGAATTGGACCTACTAGGCCGGGCGTCGGTACAGGCACCCGTCAAGGGCGGTGAGTCAGTCCCTGGGGATCATTCGTCGTCGAAGCCGGTCAACTGTTTGATGTCCAGGAAGACGAGGTTCAGCGCCGGGACGATTACCAGGGTGAGTGCGGTGGCGAATATCAGTCCGAAGGTCAGGGTGACGGCCATCGGGACCAGGAACTGGGCCTGGAAGCTGGTTTCGAACATCAGCGGTGTCAGTCCCGAGGCGGTTGTCAGAGTGGTCAGCAGGATGGCTCGGAGTCTGGACCGAGCCCCATCGACGCTGGCTTCGAAAGGATCCTCGCCGTTTCGGATCCGTCGGTTGATGAAGTCGACCAGGATCAGGCTGTCGTTGACCAGGATCCCGGCCAGTGCGACATATCCGATTTGGCTGAGGATGGTGATCGGGTTTCCGGTGATCCAGTGCCCGAGAATGGCTCCCACCAATCCAAACGGGATGGCTGCCATGACGACGATAGGTTGAGCGTAGCTGCGAAACAGGCCGGCCAGCATCATGTAGATCAGCACGAGCACCACGGGGAAGGCGATCCAGAGACTGCCGAAGGCCTTGGTACGTTCTTCGAAATTGCCCAGGAACTCGATGCGAACGTTGGGGTGTTTCGGAGCAATCTCGCGATCGAATTCTATTCGAACCCGGTTGAGCACGACCGAGGAATCTGCGACCGACGTATCGACGGCTCCGAAGACCGACACTGCCCGCTGGCGTTGGCTGCGGTGCACTGAAGTGAAACCGTCACCCGGTTCCAGTCGAGCGACCTCACTCAAAGGCACCCAATTGCGGACTCCGGCAATCATTGCCGTGGGGATCCACATCGATTCGAGGTGATACAAGTTCGCGCGGTAGGCTTCAGGATACCGGACCATCACCCGAACGTCTTCGCGGTTGCGACTGATCCGGTGCGATTCGCGCCCGTAGAGTGCACTGCGGACATGGCTGCCCAGCCGGGCCTCGTCGATGCCGGTCGCTCGAGCGGACTCCTTGAGCCGTAGAGTCACTTCGCGTTTGCCCTCGTCGTGGTCGTCGTCGAGGTCGTAGACGCCGGTGTAGGTATCGAGAGTCTCTTGCAGTTCCTGGGCCACTTCGGTCAGTTCGTCGAAGTCGGGTCCCGAAACCTTGATGAAGATGTCTCGGCCACCCGGCCCGCCATTCATCGTATCCCAGTTGACCGAGTTGACTCCGTGGAGTGTTCGCGAGAACTCGCGGAGTTCGACAAGCAGTTCGTCACTCGATCGTTGCTCGTCGGCTTCTCGTTCGTCGGCCGCTCGCAGTTCCAGGACCATCTGGCCCAAGTGCGACTGCAGTTCGGCTCCAGTTCCTCCCTTCAAGTCCATCTGCACGGCGACGAACATCTGGACGTTCTTCACTTCGGGCAGCGTCAGGGCGAAGTCGTTGAGTCGTTTGACCTGTTTTCGGGTCTGGTCGACGACGGTTCCGACGGGCATCTCGACACCGCAGAACATCGTCTCGCTGTCCATCTTTTGGATGAATACCATCTCGACGAAGCCTCCGGAGATCAGTCCGAAGCTGAGTACAACGGTCGAGACGGCGAGAGTCAGGGTGATGTATCGCCATGTCAGAGCGACTCGCAGCAGCCGGGCGTACCAGTCGAGCAGTCGGCCTCGCATCATCCGATCCGGTGCCGTGGCCAGAGATTTCAGCCAGCGGCGCCAGCCGGTGGCCTGATCGTTCTTGGGCGAGATCTTGATATGAGCCAGGTGAGCGGGCAGGATGACGAGGGCTTCCATCAGCGAGACGGTCAGAGCGGCCAGCACGACGATCGGCAGGACTCTCATGAAGTCCCCGATCTGGCCTCGGATGAACAGCAGCGGTGTGAAGGCGGCGATGGTGGTCATGATCGTGACGCAGACCGGCCAGGCCACTTCGTCGGTCCCGCGGATCGCCGCCTCTTCGGGCGGCAACCCCTCCTCGACGTGACGGTAGATGTTCTCGCCAATGATGATCGCGTCGTCGACGATGATCCCTAGCACGATGATCAGCCCGAACATGCTCAGCAGGTTGATCGTCTCACCCATCGCCCACAGCACGATGAAGGTGCCCAGGAACGAGACGATCAGGCCGGTGGCGACCCAGATGGCGACTCGCCAATTGAGAAACAGCATCAGGCTGAGCAGCACCAGCATCAGGCCGGCTCGGCCGTTGCGAGTCATCAGGTCCAGCCGACCTTCGATGAACCTCGCCAGGTCGGTGTGCAGGGCGACTTGGAACTGGTGTTCGAACGGACTGGCGGCACTCTGCTCGTAAATCGTCCTCGGATCGCCTCGGCCGCTGACGACCGTCATCAGCCAGCTCATGCCGCTGCCGACCGTCGAGACTGGTTTCAGGTACCAGGGGTCGTTGGCAATTTGCTGGAACCCGAACGGGTCGAAGTTTTCGCCGAGCTTCCCCTTGACGTAAGCCTTGACCACTCGAGAAATCTGGATCGCGTCCTGGCTGCGTGTCTTGAAGACGACACAATGAGCGGCCGGTTCGCCGTTGAAGTAGCTCTCGAGATCACTCTCGATGAACCCGTCGTGGATGGTTGCCAGGTCGCTGAGTCGGATCTTGCGACCGTCGGGGTCGCTGCGGATGACAATGTCGCTGAGATCGACTCCACGGTCTTCCTCGCCCAGCATCCTCACCGAAACACTCAATCGGTCGCCCTTGAGTTGTCCGGTCGAGACATCGATGTTGACGGCTCGGATGGCCGACGCGACCTCGTCGAAGGTGACGTCGTATTCGAGCAGTTTGTGAGGCTTCAGTTCGATGCTGATTTCGTCGTCGCGGATCCCCGACAGTTGCACGTCGCTGACTCCGGGCAACAGCAACAGGTCGTCTCGCAACCTCTTGACCGCTCGTTTCAGTTCGGACTCGCTGCCTTGGCCGAACAGTGCGACGCTGATGACAGGGAGTCGCGGTTCGAGTTTCTGGACGGTCACCCGCTCGACTTCCTCGGGCAAATCGGCCAACGAATCGACCTCACTCTTGACCTCCTGCACCAGCACGTTGATGTCCTCGACGTCGCTGAACAAGGTCAACGTCGTCAGGCTGACACCTTCGGAAATCGTCGAATCGACCTTCTCGACACCCTCGATGTCGTGAATCACCTCTTCGATCTTGATCGTGACCGACTTCTCGATCTCCTCGGGCTGTTGTCCCGGGTAAACCGCAGCGATCATCACCTTGTTCGGTCGCGACTCGGGGAAGAACTCGCGGACCAGCGTGAAGGCGAAGATCCCGCCGGCCAGCAGGATCACCAGCATCAGCATGTTGACCAACACGTGGTTGTTGACACTGAAGCGTGCGAGTGACATCGACTGAAAGCCAGTGAACTGGAGGCCGGGGTGGTGTGGGCCGCGACGCGGCGGGTTCTCCAGTGTGGCACACGTTACAGGCAGTGACCACCCGCCGCCGCGGCTGTTTCGGGTCTCGCAGAATACCCGGATCGCCGACTTTGGCTACAATGCTCGCATGGCACGTTGCGACGAAGGGTATCTCTGCGAGATCTGTGGATCGGCGGTGGACGAGATCCACGAGAGTGATCTGTATCTGTCGTTTGTGATCGGGGAACGGCCGGCGACAGCTTTGACGATCGAGTCGGAACGGCACATTCGCTGTAACACCGTGCAGGCTCAGTTCATCATCGACAGCCGGTTCGAACCGGTCGTGGTCGAGGGGCCCTTTGACAAAAGGGAACTCGATGCGGGGGAGGTGGCTCGCCGCGAAGACCTGGTGACGCGGGGTTGGCAGAGGTTGCAGGAGGTGGTGGTCGAGGGGTTGGCGATCGAGGACTATCGGCTCGAGGACGTCCGGCCGGATACTGACACCGGATTGCCACCGGAGGTGGCCGGGCAGGGTTGCGTCAAGACGTGACGGCCGGCGACAGGACCATGGCAAGTCAATCGGAACGCATCTGGCCCGATTCGGATCGCACCCGCGAACTGCTCGCGGCGGCACGCGAAGGGGATCCCAAGGCGGTCAACGGCCTGATGGATCGGCACCGCGACGCGCTCAGAAAACTCGTCGACCATCGTATGGACCGCGCAATCGCTCGTCGTGTGGATGCCAGCGATGTCGTTCAGGATGTGCTGTTGGAAGCGTCGAACCGACTGGCCAAGTACCTTGACCAACCCACCCTGCCCTTCCACTTATGGCTCAGGCAGTTGGCTCGAGATCGACTGATCGACATGCACCGGCGGCACCGGAAGGCTCAACGGCGCAGTGTCGATCGCGAACGACCGCTGGTGTCTCGAGTCCACTCGGATCAGAGTTCTCTGGACCTGATCGCTCGACTGGCCGATGCAGAGCTGACCCCGGCCGCTGCGTCGATTCGTCGGGAAATGCAGTTGAGGTTAGTTGAGGCGATCGAGGAGTTGGATGAGGATGATCGAGATATCCTGCAGATGCGGCATTTCGAGCAATTAACGAACAGTGAAGCCGCTTTGGCCCTGGATCTTTCTCCTGCAGCGTCTGGAATGCGACATCTGCGAGCATTGAGGCGTTTGAAGGCAGAACTTGATAATTTGGCTTCAAGTTGACTCGAGGAATGCCGATCGCATAAAAGGGTACTGTTGCGATGTGTTATGGTGTGCTGCGGTGTGCTGTTACGTGTTCATGAGTCATCAGAAAGCGGAGCCAGCCCATGCTGACGATCTTTGAGTCTCGATCTGGTCGCAGGAACGGACGTTCGGGCTACTGTGACGGGATTTCGCGTCGCGGGATGCTGAAGATTGGTGCGTTGGGTGTTGGTGCATTTGGTCTGAACCAGGCGGATATTCTGCGTGCCGAGTCGGCTGGTGGCACGAAGTCGAGCCACAAGTCGGTGATCAACATATTCCTGGGCGGTGGTCCACCTCACCAGGACATGTGGGAGATCAAGACCGAGGCTCCGAAGAACATTCGAGGTCCATTCCGACCGATCGCGACTAGTGTACCGGGTCTTCAGATTGGCGAGTGTTTTCCGAAGATCGCTCAGTCGATGGACAAGGCGGCGGTCTTGCGAGCGGTGGTTGGCTGCGAGGGTCGTCACGATTCGTTCCAGTGCATGACGGGTTTTCGTCATGCCGAGATGCGTTCGATGGGCGGACATCCGGCGATCGGCAGTGTGCTGCACAAGCTGCATGGTCCAGTCGACCGCGGCGTGCCGCCATATGTTGGGATGAAGACCGACGGTGTGTGGCGCAACCCGGGCACTCCGGGGTTCTTGGGCGGCACGTTTGCTCCGTTCGTTCCTGACGGTGCCGGGTTGGCGAACATGAAGCTCAACGGTGTGACGACGGATCGTCTGAGTGATCGCAAGTCGTTGCTCAGGAGCATCGACCGGTTGCGTCGAGACGTGGATGCAAGTGGCCAGCTGACGGCGATCGATTCGTACGAGCAGCAGGCGTTCGACGTCTTGACGTCGAGCAAGCTGATTGACGCGTTGGACCTGGAGAAGGAATCGGCCGAGATCCGCGAGAAGTATGGAGACGGGAAGCCGTACACGTACAAGTACGACGGAGCGGCGACGGACAACACGTTGGTTTTGCGGGCACGTCGATTGGTCGAGGTTGGAGTCCGTTGCGTGACGCTGACGTTTGGTCGTTGGGACAGTCATGGCAACAATGAAGGACTGGTGCGTCACCACGGGACTCGGATCGACCGGGCTGTTGGAGCGTTGCTCGACGATTTGGAAGAGCGAGGCATGATCGACGACGTGACGGTTTTGGTTTGGGGCGAATTTGGGCGGACGCCTCGGATCAACAAGGGTGCTGGCCGCGACCACTGGCCTCAGGTCAGTTGTGCCTACATAGCTGGAGGCGGTATCCAGGGTGGCCAGGCGGTGGGCAGTACGAACCGTTTGGGCGAGCGGGCTCAGACGCGTCCGGTTCACGTGCAGGAGATTTTTGCGACGGTGTACCGGAACCTGGGCATCGACGTCCTGACGACAACGATCAAGGACCCATCCGGTCGACCTCAGTATCTGTCAAACATGCAGCCGATCAAGGAACTGATCTGAGCTGAG
>CAVOEV010000074.1:0-19121 GCA_963694825.1 Planctomycetota bacterium | reverse complement strand
GGATTATTCGGATTATTCGGATTAGGGAACCTGGGGTCAGCGTGCCGTTCTCTTTGCCGGGCCTGCTGAACCGGTTCTACAGCCCCAATACGTCGTTCATCGAGTAGACGCCCGGCGGCTGGTGTGCCAGGAAGTTGGCGGCAGCGACGGCTCCGCAGGCGTAGCTGTCGCGTGACTGGCCACGGACAGTCAGGTCGATTGTTTCGCCGAGCATGCCGAACACGACGGTGTGTTCGCCGACATGATCTCCGGTCCGCAACGCGTGGTACCCAATCTCATCTGCCGGTCTCTGTCCGACTCGACCTTCGCGACCGTGCACATGTCGAGTCTGCCCCATTTCCTTGGCGATCAGTTCGCCGAACTTCAAGGCGGTCCCACTGGGGCTGTCTTCCTTGAACCGATGGTGTCTCTCGATGATCTCGACATCGACTCCACCGGGCGAGTTGGTCAGTGCCCGAGCGGCATCGGCGGCCAGTTTCATCACCAGGTTGACAGCCAGGCTCATGTTCGGTGCCACGATCAGCCCGGCGACATCGGCCACGCGGTCGACGGCCGCCTGTTGCTGTGGTTCGAGCCCCGTGGTCGCCGCCACCAGGGCAATGGACCTGTCGTGACAGACTTCAGCGATCGCCGCCAACCCATCGGGTGTCGAGAAGTCGATCACCACGTCGATGTCGTCGGGCAAGGTGGAACTGACAGCGACACCGATCGGGCCGATGCCGGCCAGTTCGCCGGCATCCTGGCCTTCCAGGCCGCTGGTGTCCGAGTCGACCGCTGCTGCGACTACCAGGTTACTGTCGGCATGGACCAGGTCGACAATCCGTCGTCCCATCCGGCCCCCCGCTCCGTTGACTCCGACTCGAATTAGATCACTCATTGCCTCGGTCTCCCCGCCAAAGCGGCTTCGATCGCCGCATCGATTTCCAATTCCACCTCTTCCATGTTCTCGACCTTCTGCCGCTGCCGCAATGCGGCCAGTGCAGCGGACGTCCCGATCTGGCCCAAGGCCCAGGCGGCGGTGCTGCGAACGATCGGGTCTCGATCGTCGAGCAACTTGGAAAGCGGTGCAACGGCCTGCTGGCGTTTCGAATTGCCCGCCACGATGGCGGCGTTTCGGACGACACCCTGGCGGCCTGGTCGTTCGAGAGGTGTCTGCCCGAGGGTTTGGTCGAACTGCGACTGGTCGAGGCTGAGCAGGTGCAAGGCGTCGGGTGCGGCCAGTTGATCGAGTGGAGCGAAGGATGGCTCGGTCGTCGGCATCGCGTCACGGTTCCACGGGCAGACTTCCTGGCAGATGTCGCACCCGAACACCCAATCGCCGATCCCCGAACGCAGTTCTGTGGGGATCGTTTCGTTGCGGAGTTCGATTGTGAGGTAGCTGATGCAGCGATGGGCATCGAGCACGTACGGTTCGGGGAAGGCCTGGGTCGGGCAGGCATCGAGGCAGGCGGTACAGGTGCCGCAGTGGTCGGTTTGCTGGGGCGTATCGGGTTCGAGTGTGTGGTCGACGAGCAGTGCGGCGAGGAAGAACCAGCTGCCGTGTTTGCGATTGAGCAGCATGGTGTTCTTGCCGAACCACCCGAGTCCGGCCAGTCGTGCGAAATCGCGTTCCAGCAGTGGCGCGGTGTCGACGATGCCTCGCGTGCGGCAGCCGGGCAGTTGCTGGTGGACAAAGTCGGCCAGTTCGGCGAGTCGTTCGCGGATCACGTCGTGGTAGTCGAGTGTTCCGGTGGCATAACGGGCGATGCGGGCCGGGATCGTCGGTGTCGCCTGAGTTGAGTGGCTTGATGGCCCCATGGCGGCTTCGGTTTCGGCCCGGTAGTTCATGCCCAGCATGATCAGGCTGGCCGAGTTGCCGAGCACATTGTCGGGGTGTTGGTAGGCATCGCGTCGTCGCGCGAGGTAGCTCATGTTTGCGTCGAAGCCGGCATCGAGCCAATCGCCGAAGTGTTCCAGTGTTTCGGGCCGTCCGGCCGGTGCGATGCCGACCAGTTCGAAGCCGATGCGTCGGGCCTGGTCGCGGATGGCGTCGGTGGCGGCCGAGCGACTGTCGGCTGGGTCTAGCACTTGCGAATCTTCTCGCGACCCTCGGTCACTTGCGCTGTCGCGTTGCGGGTATCGATGACCAGTCGGGCGTGCTTGACGATGAAGTCGTAGTCGTAGGCCGAGTGATCGGTGGCGATCAGCACGCAGTCCTGCGACTCGAGGAATTCGGCCGTCAGTTCGGTGCTCGTGAGATCGGGCACGTCGTGGTGTCTCATGTCGGGCAGGCTGGGGATGTGCGGATCGTTGTAGGTCAACTCGACACCTCGTTCCCTGAGCAGGTCCATCAGCACGAACGAGGGGCTTTCGCGAGGATCGTCGACATCCTTCTTATAGGCCATCCCCAACAGGCAGATGCGGCTGCCTCGCAACGACTGGCTCTGCTCGTTGAGAAAATCCATCAAGCGGCTGATGACGTATTGGGGCATTTGTGAATTGATTTCACCGGCCAGTTCGATGAACCGCGTGGTCAGTCCTTGTTTGCGGGCGAGCCAGCTGAGGTAGAAGGGGTCGATGGGAATGCAGTGACCGCCGAGGCCGGGGCCAGGGTAGAAGGCCTGGAATCCGAACGGCTTGGTCTTTGCGGCATCGATGACTTCCCAGACATCGATGTCCATCCGGTCGAGCAGAGTTTTCAGTTCGTTGACGAGTGCGATGTTGACGGCTCGGTAGGTGTTTTCGAGGATTTTGCAGGCTTCGGCCACTTCAGGGCTCCCCACCGAAATCACCTGCACGATGGCCTGTTCGTAGAGTGCCGTGGCCAGCAGGTTACTCACCTCGTCGATGCCACCAACCACTTTCGGGATCCCGGCGGCCGAGTAGTCCGGGTTGCCTGGATCTTCACGTTCGGGGCTGTAGGCCAGGAAGTAGTCGCTGCCGACGACCAGGCCGCTTTCGGCGAGCAGCGGCAGCAGGACATTGCGGGTGGTTGTCGGGTAGGTGGTGCTTTCGAGCACGACCAGCTGCCCGGGTCTCAGCGACGCGGCGATCGAGCGAGCTGTGCCTTCGATGTAACGCAGGTCGGGATCGCGGCTGTCGGTCAGTGGAGTCGGGACGCAGATCAGTAACACGTCGGCTTCGGCCATCCTGGATTGAACACAGGTGGCTTCGAACTGTTCTTGATCAATCCAGCCGGCAATCGTCTCGGACGCAATGTGCTTGATGTAGCTTTGTCCGTCATTGAGTCGATCGACCTTGTCCTGGTCGATGTCGAACCCGAGGACACGGAATCCCGAGTTGATGAACGCACCGGCCAGGGGCAAACCGACGTAGCCCAGGCCGATGATACCGACGCGGGCCGACTTGTCGTTGATGGCCGAAAGAAGCTGTTGCTGCACGGTGAGCGCTTTCTGGAATGGTGGGCAGCGGGTGCCCGTGTTGCCTGAGCCGAATAGAAATGGACGGCAGCAAGAACGATTACGGCTTGGCGACGGTGACAATCAGTGGTGGGCTGCTGTAGGTGGCCTTCATGACGAAGTTGATCGAGACATTGGCCATGACGGAGATTTGTTGCATGGCGATCGGTGGTGCATCGGCGGCCGCTTTGAGCACAATCTGGCCATCGCTGGCCTTGCCGGTGATCAAGGTCTTGCTGGCGGCGGCATCGATCGTGACTCCCTTGGGCAGCGGGTTGCCATAGACGCTGCCCAAGTGGCGATACAGCACATCGAGTGTGACGTTCTTGGTGAACCCGGGTGCTCGTTCGAAGTGGACTTTGATCGTGGCCGACGTGCCTGGTTTGAGTGTGACGGAGGTGGTGCTGAGTGTGACGGAGCGGATATCGGCCAGAGTGCCGACGTTGACGGCGTGCGAAAAGACCGGCCAGTGGTTGCGTCCGCCACCGGGCATGTAGGTTTCCTGCATCGGCCGGGCGACATCGGCCAGCGGTGGCCCGCTGCTCGAATCATCGGTCTGGATTTCGGTTCCGGTCACCGTGATGTTCGAGATGGCCAGTTCGGCTTTGGCTGGAGCCCCCAGGATGATGCAGCCGTCGTTGCCGTCGGCCAGGATCCGTCCGCAGGAAGCGGTGACACCGTTGGGCAGACCATCGACCTGCAGATCGATCGCACCGTCAAACCCGTTGTGACGTTCGACGCGGACGAAGATCACACCGTTGGTGCCCGGCGAGAGTTGGGTTTTGTCGGAATCGAGAAACAGTTCGAAGTAGGGCACCGACCTGGTGGTGCGGATGGCGTAGACGTGTCGAGGTCCGCCTCGCAGGTGCACGTCACGCAACTCGATCACGTATTTCCCGTCAGCGGGGACGGTGAAATTTTCGAATTTCGAGTCCTGAGTCAGCCGTTTCAGGTGTTTCAGGTCGTCGTTGAGTGCCAGCTGTTTTCCGGTCGCATCGAGTATTCTGAGGTGCGAGTCCAAGGCACTGCCGGCTCGGCGAGCGATGACTTCGAACGTGAACGCTTCGCCCTTCTTCGCTTCGAAAACGTAGCAGTCGATATCCGATTCGGATCCGATCCGCCCGCTGACGGTCGATGGCACGGTGACGGTCTGAGCGGACTGAGGGTCGTTGTTGTCGGTGGCGGTTTCGACGGTGGTTGGCAGTCGGCTGGCGACCACTTGCACGGGGTTGCCGATTCCGGCAGCCAGTTTGAGTCGTTGCCACGAACGTCCGGGTTGCGAATTGGCTGGCAGGTGGATCTTGAGTGATGTGTTCGAGGCCAGATGATGTCCGACGGGTGCCAGCAGCACGTCGATGCCAGTGGCAACGGCCAAGGGGTGCACGGTCTCGATCACCGGGCGGTTGTGCGACTGGATCGAGTACTGCCAGAAGCCATTGCCCTGATAGCGGACGTCGCGGATTTCGAGAGTGTATTGTCCATCGGCGGGAGCGGTGATGGCCAGGAATGGATCGGCGAAGAAGTAGTTATCCGATGCGGCGAGTGTTGTACCGGCGGCGGTCCTGAGGGTGAGAATCGGGTCGACGTGTTTCTGGAGGTCGTGGATGCGGTCCTGGAGTCGTTGCGAGCGGACGTGAAACGAGAGTGGTTGTCCCTTGGTAGCGGTGAACTTGAAGACATCGACATCCTCGGCCTTTTCGATCGCTCCACAGATCGTAGCTGGCAGAGTGACGGGCTGAGCGGTGCTGGTCGAGTTGTTGTTGGCGGTCTCGTTGACGATCGGGTCGACGACGATCACGATTTGCCCGATCGTGCTGGCTCCTCGTGGAGTCGCCAGTCGGAAGTCTCGGACACCGGGCAGGGCATTTTCGGCGACGGTGAACTTGAGTTTCAACGAGGTCAGGTTGGGCGTCTTGCCGTCCTTGGTCTTGGGAACGGCGACCACCGTGGCGGTGACTCCGGTGCCGGACACCAGGACCTGGTAGGCACCGAAGAGGTTGTACCGCGAGCTGACGGTGTGTTCTGAGGTCTGCCCCAACTGGGCGGCGACCGGCCGAAGGCTCATCAGCATCGGGTACTCGGCTCGGATTGCGGCCGGCGACGTCAAGGCGAGCAGCAAGGCGGTTGCAAGTGCGAGACGTGAGCGAGTGGATTGGCGGAGCATGATCGGGATCGCTTGGTGGGATCAGTGAACGAACAGGAACTGTTTCGAGTTGAGAAGTGCCCACAGCAGGTCTTCGTAGCATTCCTTCGGGCTGGGGCTGGCCGCCAGGAACTCGCGACTGGCGGCCTGTTCTTCGGACGTGGGACGTCGGGCGAGGGTTGCCAGGTACAGTTCTTCGACGATCGACTGGTGAGTCGACTTGGCTGTGAGCAGCTTGCCGACTCGGCCGCTAGCGGCAGCCACCTTGCCGGCGATAGTGTCTCCGTTGAGCGTGTGGAGGGCCTGTCCGAGATTTTCGTCGGTTGGACGTTCGCACTCACAGACACTCGCTCGCTTGGGTTTGGCGAAGGTTTTGAGGAAGTAGTTGGCGTAGAAGTCGCCGGCGTCGGGCAGTTCGATGGCTCGAGTCCCCAGCGGCAGACTCTTGAACTTCGTCTTCACACCCGTGGCGGTATCGATTGCGTCGAGCAGCGATTCGGCCGCCAGCCGTTTGACTCGGAAGTGACTGAAAAATCGGGTGTCGCCGATGTTGGAGTTGGTGGGTTGTGAGCTGAGTTGGTAGAGGCGGCTCGAGGCGATGGTTTGGAGCAGTGATTTGAGGTCGTAGTTGCTATCGGCGAAGTGCTGGGAGAGGGCGTCCATCAGGGCGACGTTTGTGGGTGGGTTGGTCGAACGCAGGTCATCGACCGGTTCGACCAGGCCTCGGCCCAGCAGGTAGCTGACGTATCGGTTGACGACGTTTTGGGAGAAGAACGTGTTCTGTTTTGCGGTGAGCCACTTGGCGAGCGGGATGCGGAGGTCGAGGGGGTGTTCGACCGGTTCGCCGCCCAGCGGAGTGGCTTTGCTCTTGGCCCCGGCTTTGACGACGACGACTGATTCGCGACCGAACAGTCCGAATTCCTCGCTGTTCTTGGTCCCCACTCCGTTGAAGAATGCGGCGAAGCCCTGGTAGTCGCCCTGGCTGTACTTTTCGAACGGGTGATGGTGACACTTGGCACATTCGAGCCGGATGCCCAGGAAGAGCTGGGCGGTGGATTCGGTCAGGTCGTTCGAGTTGCTGTTGATGCGGAAGTAGTTGGCTGGTCCGGACGAGTAGATCGAGCCTTTGGCGGTGACCAGTTCGCTGACGAAGCGGTCGAAAGGCTTGTTGGTGCGGAACGATTCGCGGATCCAGTTGTGCAGAGCCCACATGCCCTGTTCACCCAGCTTGTTGCTGCTGTTGCGGATCAGGTCGGACCATTTCAGAGTCCACCAGGCGGCATAGAGATCGTTGAAGCGATCGCGGGTCGGGTCGCCGGTCAGTCCGAGCAGTTCGTCAATCAGCCGTTGCCGTTTGTCGGGGCGTTTCGAATCGATGAAGGACCGGGCGGTTTCGGTTGAGGGGAGAGTACCGATCAGGTCGAGCGAGACGCGGCGCAGGAAGGTGGCGTCGTCGCACAGGCCCGAGGGTTCGATGCCCAGTTCCTGGAACTTCGCTGCTGCGAGGCGATCGACAAAGTTGTTGTGTTTCCAGCCGGTGAGTTTTGCGTTTGAGGCAAACGGGGTGAGGAACATTGAGATTTCGGCCTGAGTGTCGAAGCGAATCATCACCGAGGCCTGCCCGCGGCCGCTGGCGGTGACGAGTCCCGACTGAGAGATATTGAGGACGGATTCATCCATCGAGTCGTACTTGGCCCAGGCCGTGACGTCGCGGCTGGTCTTGTCGCTGTAATGAGCGATCACCTGCAGTTGTTGCGTGGTGCCGACGTCGCCGACTCGACGCCTGGGGAAGACGTCGAGACGTGTCACCTTGGCGGCCTTGCTGTCGGGGGCGGCGGCTCCGGAGAGCAGCCAGGCGACCAGGATGTCGTGATCGATCGAGTCGCGGTCCAGGCGGCGTCCGCCTCCGTGTGGCACCTGCAGTGTCGGCTTGCGCAGGAACAGGCTTGTGTCGGGAGACATCAGGTTGACTCGACGCTGGTGACGCTCGCGGATGATCGCCGTGCGGTCCTTGGCCGGTTCGAAGCCGAAGACTGACAGCTTGAAGCCGCCCTTGCCGTACTGAGCGGCATGGCAGGCACCCATGTTGCAGCCGTGCTTGCTGAGAATCGGAGCGACCTGTTCGAGAAAACCGATCGATGGGTTGGCGACCACTCCAGTGACCGTGACGTCGATCAGCCGAACGGTCTGCCCAACTTCGACTTGGCCAGCCCGGCCGGACGACTTGGCCAGGATTTCGATTCGAGTGGTTCCGTTACTTCGAGCCAGCAGTTCGCCGGTGCGGCTGACCCCGACCACATCGGGATCGAGGGATGTGTAGAGAACCTTGTGTGTCAGGTCGGTTGATCGATCGGTCGGTTTGCTGGTGTCAGCTGCCAGTTCGCTGACGACCAATTGCAGGCGTGCAAAGTTGCCGTGCAGTTTGGCTGATTGAGGCGACACTTTGATCTGCGGTGCGTGTTGTTGGGCCGTGGCTGGCGCGGCGGCCAAGCACGAGACCATCAACCAGCCGGCCAGAGTGGAGATCCGAGTACGACGGCGTCGCGGGGTAACGAGCGAGTGGCACACGATGGAAGTCTCCGGTCACCTGAGGAAGGTGGGGGCTGCTGCGGTGGGCTGCGGTGGGCTGCGGTGGGCTGCGGTGGGCTGCGGCGGTGGGACGATTCATTATGTCGGGTGTCTAGAGCCGATGCCATAGGAGGGTCGACAGGTCAATCTCCGTTGATACATCCGAAACCCTGTTGGTAGAATGATCGGGCGACAATCCCACCGGGTTCGTTTTTTTAGCGGGCCCCAGAATTTGGTTGTGCGGTACCGGTCCTGGCTGGTGTTGCTTGGCCGTTCCTTCCGAGCGAGACAAGATCCATGCTGAATCTTCTGCCTGGTTTCGACCGCGACTGCGAGCGGATTTCTCGGCGTTGCCTGCTCCAAGTCGGCAGCTTGGCCCCTCTGGGTTTGTCGTTGCCTGGTCTATTGGCGGGTCGGGAGGCGTCTGCGGCGGGTGGCGAGGTGTCATCTGCGATGAACTGCATACTGATATGGACTCGTGGCGGGACCAGTCATCACGACACGTTTGATCCGAAGCCCGAGGCCCCGTTGAGTGTCCGTGGCGAGTTCGGTGTGATCGACACGGCGATTCCCGGCGTGCAGTTCACCGAGATCCTGCCGAACATGGCTCGCGAGTCGAAGCGGTTTTCTGTCTTGCGTGGCTGGAATCCTCGAAACGGCAGTCACGGTACGGCGGATCAGTGGGTGATGTCGGGTCGGCGTTTCAACCCGGCGATGGCGTATCCGACCTACGGTTCGGTCGTCAGTCATCAGAAGGGTTTCCAGAGTGTCTTGCCGCCGTTCGTACAGTTGGGTAGCAACGTGGACCGTCGTTACGGCGGCGGGACATCGGGGATCCTGGGCATCGAGCACAGTCCATTCGAGATGTTGGCCGATCCGAACGCCAAGCAGTTCAGCGTTCGCGACATCACACCGCCGCAGGGCGTTTCGATGAAGCGAGTCGACCGTCGCCGTCGCATTCTGGCCAAGGTCGATCAACTGCAGCGTCGAGCCGACCTGCAGCCGATCGCCTTCGAGGCTCTCGACGATTTCTACAAGGCGGCGATGAACATCATCACGGCTCCCGAGACCAAGACGGCATTTGACATCGATTCGGAATCGACCCCGTTGCGAGATCGTTACGGGCGGAACCGGTTTGGCCAGAGTTGTCTGTTGGCTCGGCGGTTGATCCAGTCGGGAGTCCGTTTTGTCACCGTCACCGACGGCGGCTGGGACACTCATCAAAACAATTTCAAGTCGCTCAAGAGCAGCCGTATCCCGCCTGTGGACCAGGCGTTGCCGGTGTTGTTGGAGGACTTGGCGGACCGAGGCCTGCTGGATTCGACGCTAGTGATGTGGCTGACGGATTTCGGTCGCACGCCGAAGATCAATTCGGCCAGCGGCCGTGATCACTGGGCGACGTCGGGTTTTGCGATCATGTCTGGAGCGGGTATCCCGGCGGGCCAGATCCTGGGCGAAACCGACGGCGAGGGAGGTCGAGTGGTCAAGAACGAGTACCACAGCGACGACATTGCCTCGACGGTCTACCGCAAGCTGGGGATCCGACACGACCTGGTGGTGCGAGCTCCCGACGGTCGCCCGGTGCAGTTGATCGAAGGCAACCCGATCCGGGAGTGGATGTAGGTCAGGCTCCCGCTTTCAAGACCACCTTCACCAGTTCCGGCCGGCACAGGTATCTGAGTGGATGGCGTCCCGAGAGTCCTCGGCTGACGATCATCAGTGTCGGGCCAACCTGGAAGTCTCCAGCGGCGTAGCGTACGCCATACCGGCTGGGTGAGTAGACCGGCCCGATCAGGGGCAAGCAGACCTGGCCCCCGTGGTTGTGTCCGGCCAGCACCAGGTCAGCGTCGTTCTCGGCGGCCCAATGGATGTTGTCTGGCGTGTGGCTGAGCACCAGGCGAAACGTGCCGTCGGGTTTGGTTTTCAGGTTGGACAACTCGCCCATCCAGGGGCATTCGGTCCCGGCAATTTCGATCTGCCGGCCCTTGTGTTCCCAGGCGATGCAACTCTCGGCCACATTGGTCCAGCCGGCGTCGCGGGTCATTGTCTGTCTGATCTGTTCTGGTTGCAGGTGCCAGTCGTGGTTGCCGAGGACAAAACAGCGGCCCAGTTTTGATTCGATTCGGCCGAGTGTCGCGGGGAGCCAGTCCAGGAGTGTCATATCATCGAGCAGGTCGCCGGTGCAGACGGCCAGGTCCGGTTCGAGCCGGTTGGTCAATTCGACGACTGTTTCGAACCAGTTGCGATCGATGGTGCCGGTCAGGTGCAGGTCGGTCCACTGGACGATCGAGAACCCGTCCCATTCCGGCGGCAAGTTGTCGACGTGGATCGTGCGGGTGGTGATGTCCAGTTCAAAGGCCTGATTGCAGGGCAGGCGGGCCATGCCCTGGTGTCGTCCGTCGCCGATCGGTCGTCCTCCGAGTTGTTCGGCGAGGTCGAGTACGTGTGAGTTGTGGCTGAGGAATGCTGCGGGTCGTGGTGCGAGTTGTTTCCAGGCTGAACGAGTCACCAGTGAGGCGAAGCCCGCTGTGCAGGCTGCGGCATAGACCGTCGCGGGCCAGTCCATGTCGATCCAATCGCCGCCCAGGAGGACTGCCGGACTCCAGAGACCGATCCATCCGACGAGGACGACGGGGCCCAGCAGCAGCGACCAGTCGTGCCACCGTCGCCAGCGGTTCAGGCGGCGACGTGACCAGGGTTTGGCATAGATGCGATTCAGCCAGCCTGTCCACAACTCACAGTGACCGGCGTACCATGCCAGCAGCAACAGGGCATTGATGGCTGTGGTCACGATGTCGATCTGATGCGGGGTGGGCGAGAGCGGCTTTGGTCAAGCGGCTGTTTGATGTTGGGTGGTACTACAAAGTCGGGTGGCGTTACAACAGGGTCATGGGGTATCGGAACCTGCAGCAGTGTCTGGCGGATTTGGATCGGACGGGCCAATTGGTCCGGATCGACAAGTTGGTGGACGGCGATCTTGAGGTGGCAGAGATCCAGCGGCGGGTGTACGCGTCGGGTGGTCCTGCGATTTACTATTCGAACGTCAAGAACTGTCGTTTCCCATTGGTGTCGAATCTTTACGGCACTCACGAGCGAACGCGGTTCCTGTTTCGCGACACGTTGGAGCGTGTCAGGCGGCTGATCGAGTTGAAGGGTGACCCGGTGTCGGCATTGCGGAGTCCGCTGTCGAGCCTGGGTTTGTTGTCAACGGCCTGGTCGTTGCGTCCGAAGTTATTGGGTCGCGGTCCGGTGACCGAGTGCACGACGACGGTGTCGGACCTGCCGTCGGTGCGCAACTGGCCCGACGACGCGGGTGCCTTCATCACGCTGCCCCAGGTCTACACCGAGGACCCCTGTCGGCCGGGTTGGCGACATTCGAATCTTGGCATGTATCGAGTGCAGTTGTCCGGGGGCGAGTATCGGAGGGACGCCGAGGTCGGAATGCACTACCAGATCCATCGTACGATCGGGATTCACCATGCGTCGGCGATCGAGCGGGGTGAGCCATTGCGAGTGGCCGTAGCGGTTGGTGGGCCTCCGGTGATGGCCTTGGCCGCGGTGATGCCGTTGCCCGAGAACCTGCCCGAACTGGCATTTGCCGGAGCATTGGGAGGTCGGCGGGTGCGGTTGGCCTGTGTAGGCGATGCGTTGCCGATCCCGGCGGAAGCGGATTTCTGTTTGGTTGGGACGATCGATCCCGACCGGTTGTTGCCCGAGGGTCCGTTTGGAGATCACCTGGGTTATTACAGCTTGGCTCACGATTTTCCGGTGATGCGAGTCGAGCGGGTGTATCACCGTCGCGACGCGGTGTGGCCGTTCACGGTAGTGGGGAGGCCTCCACAGGAGGACACGTCGTTTGGCGAGATCATTCATGAGTTGACCGGTCCGGCGATCCCGACGGTGGTACCGGGCGTGCATGCGGTGCACGCGGTGGATGCCTCGGGAGTTCATCCCTTGTTGCTGGCGATTGGCAGCGAGCGGTACGTGCCGTATGCGGGTGAGCGTCGGCCGATGGAGTTATTGACGTGTGCCAACGCGATCCTGGGCCAGGGGCAGTTGTCGTTGGCGAAGTACATGTTGATCGCTGCGCGAGAAGACAATCCTCAGCTGGACATCAACGACATCGTGGCGATGTTCCGTCACGTGCTCGAGCGGATCGATCCGAAGCGTGATCTGCATTTCCAGACGTCGACCACCATCGACACGCTCGACTACACGGGTGGCGGATTGAACGAGGGTTCGAAGCTGGTATTGGCGGCTGCGGGCCGGGTGCGACGTGAGTTGCCGATCGAGGTCCCGGCGGGGTTGAGTTTGCCGGCGAGTTTTGTCGATGTGCGGGTTGCGATGCCGGGTGTGTTGGTGATCGAGGGTCCGGAGGTCACGAGTGGATTGGCGTCGGACGATGTCGATCTGCTGGTTGACTCGTGTACTGGAGATCACCCGGTCAATGGTTTTCCGTTGGTGGTGTTGGTGGACGATGCGAGATTTGCCACGCGATCGCTCGAGAATTTTCTGTGGGTGACGTTCACTCGGTCGAACCCGGCCGCGGATGTCCACGGCGTTGATGCGTTTGTCGAAGCCAAGCACTGGGGTTGTCGCGGCTCGATCGTGATTGACGCCCGCACGAAGCCGGGTCATGCTCCGCCGTTGGTCGAAGACCTCGAAGTGACTCGTCGCGTGGATCAGTTGGCCGTCGCTGGTGGTCCGCTGCACGGGATTATTTAGGAGAGGGCACACGTCGGATGGAATCGCTGCAGCTGATTGCCACGAGTGCCTTTGGTCTGGAGGCTGTTGTTTCTCGGGAACTTGAGTCTCTGGGTTACAGCGAGCGTACAGTGAGTGACGGGCGTGTCGAGTTTTGTGGCGATGCGACTGCCGTGGCGCGGGCCAATCTCTGGTTGCGTTCGGCCGATCGTGTGCTGATCAAGTTGGGCAGTTTCGAGGCGACTGATTTTGGCGAACTGTTCGACCAGGTGGTCGAGTTGCCCTGGTGCGAGTGGTTGACCGAGGATTCGAGTTTTCCGGTCCGAGCTCGCTGCGTTCGTTCGCAGCTCCACAGCGAACCGGATACTCAGGCGATCACCAAGAAAGCCGTCGTTGAAGCCTTGAAACGGCGTTGGTCGCGTGAGTGGTTCGACGAGACAGGGGCAGAGATTCCGATCGTTGTCACGGTTCGTCGCGACCAGGTGACCGTGGCACTGGACACCACCGGCCGCGGTCTGCATCGCCGCGGCTACCGGATCCTGACCGGCGGTGCTCCGCTGCGTGAAACTCTCGCTGCTGCTCTCTTGCAACTGAGCTACTGGGAACCAGGTCGTGTGCTGGCCGATCCCTGTTGCGGGACCGGGACGATCCTGATCGAAGCGGCCTGGATGGCGGCCAACAGGGCTCCGGGCCTAGGCCGAGGTTTCCTGGCCGAAGAGTGGACTCGATTGGCAGGTCCCGAAAGTGGCAGTGCCTGGCAGGACGCTCGGGCCGAAGCCGCCGACTTGGCGGTCGAGCCGCCGGATGTGCGGATACTGGGTGGAGACATCAATCCGAAGGCACTGAAGCTGGCTCGGCAGAATGCCAAGACGGCGGGAGTCGAGAGTCGAATCGAGTTCCAGGAACTGTCGGTGGCCGATTTCGAGTCACGTGATAAGTACGGTTGCGTGGTGACGAATCCACCATATGGCGAGCGGATGGGTGAGCTGTCCGAGGCCGAGGTGCTCTACGGCGACTTGGGCCGTTTGGCACGGAAGTTGGAGACATGGAGCGTGTACGCGATTTCCGCTCACAGCGAATTCGAGAAGATCTTTGCTGCCAAATCGGGACGCGGCGGGCAGGTGCGGCGTCGGAAGCTGTACAACGGTCCGATCGAGTGCACGTATTTCCAGTACGCTGGCCCGCGACCGCCTTGGGCCTAGCGTGTTCCGGAGCAGACACGCCCCCCGGGGGGGGGTGGTGCCTAGTAGATCGAGTCGTCGCCGCCGGTGGGGCCGCCGTCCTTGGGCATTTCGGCGATCAGGGCATCGCTGGTCAGCAGCAGGGTCGAGACACTGGCTGCGTTCTGGAGTGCGATGCGAGTGACCTTGGTCGGGTCGATGATACCCGACTTGACCAGGTCTTCGAACTTACCGGTCGCGGCGTTGTAGCCGTGGTTGCCTTCGAGTTCCTTGACCTTCTCGCAGATCACGCTGCCATCGACTCCGGCGTTGTCGGCGATCTGAGTCAGAGGGGCTCGGCAGGCACGCAGGATGATGTTGTAGCCAGTTTTTTGACCGTGGCTGAGTCCCTTGGGTTTCGAGCAACTTGCCGAAGATCTGAGCAGTGCGACTCCGCCACCGGGCAGAATGCCTTCTTCGACCGCCGCACGCGTTGCGTAGAGTGCGTCTTCGACACGAGCCTTCTTTTCCTTCATTTCACTCTCGGTCGCAGCTCCGACGTTGACCTGTGCCACGCCGCCGCTGAGCTTGGCAACTCGTTCTTCGAGTTTCTCGCGGTCGTAGTCGCTGGTGGAGTTCTCGAGTTCGCGGCGGATCTGGTCGATCCGAGCCTTGATGTCCTTCGAGGCACCTCCGCCTTCGATCACCGTCGTGTTGTCCTTGTCGATGATGAGTTTCTTGGCAGAGCCAAGGTCGGTGAGTTGAACATTTTCGAGTTGGATACCGAGGTCTTCGAATATCGCTGTACCGCCGGTCATGATGGCCAGGTCCTGCAGCATCGCCTTGCGGCGGTCGCCGTAACCGGGGCTCTTGACTCCGACGCACTTGAACGTGCCGCGGAGCTTGTTGATGACCAGCGTGGCCAGAGCTTCGCCCTCGATATCCTCGGCGACGATCAACAGCGGCTTACCGGCGTTGACGACTTTTTCGAGGACTGGGACGAGATCCTTGACGTTGGTGATTTTCTTTTCGTGGATCAGCACGTAGGCGTCTTCGTAGACGGCTTCCATCGACTGTGGATCGGTGACGAAGTATGGCGACAGGTAGCCTCGGTCGAACTGCATGCCTTCGAGTTGCTCGCAGTCGGTCGTCAGGCTCTTGCCTTCCTCGACGGTGATCACGCCATCCTTGCCAACCTGGTCCATGGCGTCGGCGAGGATCTGGCCGATTTGGGCGTCGCCGTTCGAGGCGACGGTGGCGACCTGTGCGACGGCCTTGGCGGTACTGCAACTGGTGGCCATCTTGCGGAGGTTCTCGACAATGTCTTCGACCGCTTGGTCCATGCCCTGCTTCATCTCGATCGGGCTGACTCCGGCGACGACGGCCTTGAGACCTTCGTTGTAGATAGCTTCGGCCATGATTGTCGCGGTCGTGGTACCGTCACCGGCGACGTCGGACGTCTTGCTGGCGACTTCCTTGACCATTCGGGCACCCATGTCCTCGAACTTGTCACTCAACTCGATCTCTCGAGCCACCGTGACGCCGTCCTTGGTCACCGTCGGCGATCCGAAACTCTTTTCCAAGATCACGTTGCGGCCGCGTGGCCCCAGGGTGACTCGGACTGCTCGAGCCAGTTTACTGACTCCACGTCGCATCGCTTCTTGGGCGTCCTGGTCGAAGGCAAGCATCTTTGCCATGGCTCTATCACTCCTCTAAGAGGCTGTCTCTGATGGATTTTTGTCTTGTTGCGTGATGGCTGTGAGGCCAGAGGTTCTAGTAGGTTGCCAGGATGTCGCTCTCGCGGAGCAACAGTAGTTCCTGGTCACCGATTTGAATCTCATCACCGGCGTAGGAGCTGAAGATCACCTTGTCGCCGTCCTGAACCGTCAGCGCGATTTTGTCGCCGTCTGACTTGACGTACCCGTCGCCCACGGCAACGACTTCGCCACGTTGGGGTTTGTCCTGAGCCGCATCGGGTAGCACGATGCCGCCAGCGGTTGTTTCTTCGGCCGACTCGCGTCGTACCACTACCCGGTCACCCAGGGGAACTATGTTGATGCCCTGCTTCTTGGCCATCCGATCGTCTCCTCTTCAGTATCTCTTGCGCTGCTTACCCTATGTCGTTCGCTCGTGACCACCGCCGAGGCGAGTGTGTCGTCGGTTCCCGAATACGATCCGAGACGCCTGCGATATTGCGAACTCCGTGCCCAAACGGTCAGGAAACTCTAAGTCGTGTCGTCGTCTTCTCTTGAGTCCTTTTTCTTGGAATTGGCTCGTATGCCAAAACCCGCCTGCGTTGTCTGGATCGTCCATTGTGGCTGTCATTTTGGCAGGAGTCAACTCACTCGGGGCTCTCCAACCCCTTCCTTTCTCTCTGAGTTCACGTCGTTGAGTTCTCGAGTCTCAGTTGGCCGCAGGCGGCGTCGATATCGGCACCTTTTCGTTTCCGCACGGTCGTGGCGACTCCGGCCTCGTCGAGGATCGTGGCGAAGCGTTCTGTCTGTGGTGCAGCTGGCGAGTTCCATGGCAGCACGTCGACGCTGTTCATGGGGATCAGGTTGACGTGTGCGTTGCGGTTGCCCAGTAGTGCGGCCAGTTGCCGGGCGTGTCGTGGCTGGTCGTTGGTTTCGGCCAGCAGCACGTACTCGTAGGTGACTCGCCGTCCGGTCAGTTGGAAGTACTCGTCGGCCGCTTCGAGGATGGCGGCGATGCCGATCTGGTTGTTGACCGGTACGAGTCGGTTGCGGAGTTCATCGTTGGGTGCGTGCAGCGAGACGGCCAGGTTGTAGGGCCGGCCAATCTCGGCGAGTTGACGGATCCCGTTTGGCAGTCCGACCGTCGAGATGGTGATACGTCGTGGGCTGAGACCGAGTCCGTCGTCGGCGTGGACGAATTCGAGAGCTTCGAGCAAGGGTTCGAGGTTGGCCAGGGGTTCGCCGATCCCCATCACGACGATGTTGGTCAGGCGTTCGTCGGGTTCGAGTCGGCGTGTGAGTCTGAGGACTTGTTCGAGGATTTCCGAAGCGGTGAGATTGCGGTCGAGGCCGAGTAATCCGCTGGCACAGAAGACGCACCCCATGGCACAGCCGACCTGGGTACTGACGCAGACGGTCCAGCGGCTCGATTCTCGCATCAACACGCACTCGACCTGCTTCCCATCGGCCAGTTCGACGAGCAGTTTTTCGGTGCGGTCGCTGGCGACTTGATGGCGGCGGATGGTTCCGCTGAAGAGGTCGAAGTCGGCGGCGAGTTGTTTTCGGAGCGGGCCGGGCAGGTCGGTCATCTCGTCGATCGACTCGGCCCGTCGGCGGTAGATCCACTGTCTGAGTTGTTCGGCGCGGTAGGCCGGGTGGTCGTGCCGTGCCAACCAGTCGGCGATGCGGTCATCGGAGAGTCCGCAGAGTGAGTTCCGACTGGTGGTGAGCACGGGCAGGATCGGATCGGGATCGGTCATGGCAACGACACGGCTCTTTGGTCGGCGGATCCTCAACTGTCGCGAACCAGTGACTGGGAATCAACGTCCGGCGTCGGCGACGAGAGAGAGGTGAAGCGAGTCGAATTGGACGGAGGTGATTCTGAGTCCACGTTGCTGGTTGTTTTGGACGTCGGTCACCGGGGCCTGATCGCCTCCGAGCACGAGTCGTACTCGCGGCGTGTCGGCGTATTGGAGCGTCAACGAGGCGACGGGTGGCTTGGTTGTGGCGACCAGCGGGTTGCCGAACTCGGCGACCCTGGAAAAGGTGGCGACGATTTGGCCGTTGTGTTTGGTGAGTGTGGGTCGGACGTTGGAAGTTTTTCCGTCGAGCGAGAGCACGAGTCGTGCTTCGCCGAGTTGCCAGCCACCGGTGGCGGTGATGACGATGTCATCGGCTCCAAAGACGCGTCGCGGGACCACTTGCAGCGAACTGACCAGTTGTCGATTGACGGTGTCGGGGACGTCGGCCGGATCGAGTCGCGACGCGCATCTCAGCAGCACCGACACCGGCAGGTCGTGGCAGACGGCCGGGTCATTGAGTCGCGAAGCGATTTTCTGCAGGTCGCCTCGACGGTAGTACAGCGAGAGCAGGTGAACGAGGCTACGGTGTCGTTCGAGTTTGGTGTCGAGGTTGGCGAGAATGGCGTCTTCGGCCCGGTCGGGCTGACCGGTGTCAGCCAGCACGCGGGCACAGATCAGGTTGGCTTGCCAGCAGCCCAGGGAGGCGTCGAGAGCTTTCATAGCGGTCAGTGGTGCGGTGGGTTGTCCGAGGTGAGCCTGGATCATGGCCTGGTTGGCCAATCCTGTGGCGAGCAGTTCGTCGTTGCGGAAGTGCCCGACGGCGATTTCGTTCATGCGGTCGTAGGTCTGCAGGGCGGCGAAGAGTTGTCCGATCTGCTGTTGTGTCCGTGCGACGTAGTACCAGTAGGGAGGGTAGTGTGTCATGAAGCGTTCCATCCGCTTGAGCACCCTGAGTCGCTGCCGCGGCTTGGGGAGTCTCATGGCCGCTTCGAGTCGATCGAGATCGGTGCCTCGGATCAGCCATTCGTCGGGAATCTGTTTCTTGCGAGCCATCTGCCAGAGCGTATCGAGGAAGGTGGACGATTTGCTGACGACAGTTTTCAGCCGGACCTTCTCGACCTTCAGCGTGTCGTTTTCCTTCTTGAACTCGGTGGCTCGGTAGTCCCACCAGCTGTTGGCACCGGTCCGGACCGCTCCGACAAACTGAGCCGTGGCCACTTCCGATCCGAACAGCAGTGCGTTGGCGAAGAGTCGCTGGTGAAACTCGCGTCGGTGCCGAGTCTCGAAAATCGTACGTTCCTTTTCGGCCACATACACCAGGTGGATTTCTTCGAGCACAGCGGTGTAGAGCTGAATAACTTCGCGGTCGGCGACTCCGCTGAGATTGAGGTTGTTGAGGATCTGTGTTTGTTCCTGGACCATCACATCCTTGGTCGGGTGCTTGCGAATGCGATGAAACGCGGCCCGGCAGTAGTTCAGTGCCACGGCCGTCGCCGACCGATCTCGTTCGATCTCGGCCTGTTTGGCAGCGGCAGCGCGAGCGGCTTCCTGGGCGGCTTGAGCTGCGGCTTCCTGGGCGGCTTGGGCGGCTTGGGCTGCGGCTTCGGCTTCGGCTTCGGCTTCGGCAGCGGCTTTGGCAGCGGTATCGGCTT
>CAVOEV010000073.1:0-19214 GCA_963694825.1 Planctomycetota bacterium | reverse complement strand
TCCTGCAGGTTCGGCTGAGCACCGGTTCCCTGGTTCAGATTCGTGCCGCCGGGTACACCCGCCGTCGGACTCGTTGACACTCCGGCCGTGCCACCCACGCTCGTCGTGTTCCGATCCTGAGCCAATGCCGAAGACTCACCGTACCACGATACGATTCCGGCCAAGCACACACAGACAATCCAGCGAGACATGACGGCTCTCCACGCAGTTTCCAACCGCGTGAATCATAGCACACCCATCTTCGTGAGGATCCGTTTCGATCGCAGACACCCTGGAAACTCAAGGAAACGAGAGCCGGATAACGCACATCCGGACCTCTCGGCCACTCGACACCACCCACAGTCTCGAGCGGATGGGCCTGTCATTTCGATTGATCCGATTCGGCAGATTGGACCGGTTTCGACCGACTCTCATTCCAAGCAGCCGCCGGCTCGTTTTCAGTCCTTGTATCCGCCTGCGGACTCGCTGTCGTGTCGATACCACTGGTCCGAATCACCACGCCACCGCCCACATCAGAGGCGGACGATTCAACGCCTTCCGCATCGATCATTGCGGCTCGAGACACCAGGTGAGCCACCGTGGCCAATCGCCTGGCCTCGTTGGTTTGGTCCTTGTCGGCTCGCAGCTGCGACGCTTTGAGGTAGTCCTGGACTCGCGATTCGATCCGAGCGGTCCGTAAGGCAGGATCACCCGAACTGGTCATGTCAATCCGCTGCACTTCCCAACGTGCGACCAGGGCCGAAGGAGTCGGCCGGTTCAATGGCCACGTCACGTCTTCAGTCAGTACTGCACGATCGACCGTCGACGCCAACCGGATCGCAAGCGACCAGTTCTGCTTCGCGGCAGCCAACTCGGCTCGAGACATCATCCGTTCGTGTGATTCGCTCAACCCACCGTCCGACTCCGGGACAACCACTTTGTTCTCGTCAATCGGATTGCCGGCGACGATCACTTGCGGTGCCGTCTGCGACGTGGCGGTGACGTCGAGCGGATGCGCCGGTGACAGGGCGTGTCGAGTCAACGGGTTGGAGCTGTCCTCGAGGTCGCCACGAGTGGATTCGAATTCAGATCCGTTCAACGGTTTCAGGATCGGAGACACCGAGTCGGCAGCTTCGAGTTTCCTGGGTATCTGCGACTTCGTGTCTTTTTTGTACAACTTGGCCGTATGTTTTTTCTGCAATGCCGCGAGTCGGGCTTCGAGTTCAGGCGACAGAGTCGGCAAACGACGCTTCGCTTCGACAGGTTTCTCTTTGGACTGTTGGCTGGACGACGTCCGCGTCACGCCATTTTTGTCGGAAATCTGCCCGATCGAATTGGGTGGATGAATCAGTCCGGCTGGCGGATCCGAGGAATTCGCGGCAAGACTTTCGGCCTGTGGCGTGACCTTTTGGTCGGCTCCTTCGAGCTTCACATACGACATGTCGGAAAACACGGTCAACGTATCGGTTTCCACCAACCGTACCCGCAACGCACACTCGGTCTTCTGGTGTCCCTTCCTGGTGTAAGGGATAAAAATGTTGTACGCCGGGCCGAACTGCGTCTTCACCAGGAAGTTGTTCCAGGCTCCCTTGTTGAAATCGAATGTGTGCACGGCCTTCCCGTGTTTTTCTCGCGGACCAGAGTCATCGAACACGTGGATCCGAACGTCACCCTTCACAGCAACAGGTTTGGCCGTGTTGCGGTCGAGAAAAAACACCTGACCACCGAATCCCCGCGTCGGACGCCCTTCCCAACTCCCGTCCGCCGGTTGCCAAAGACAGATGCAACGCACCACCGGGTTCTCGTTGTCCGCCCACCTCACCTGCTTGTCGCCGCCAAAAAACGAAACGACAGACGACGGAACAGTCTTCTTCAAGGTCGAAAGACCCGTGGACTGGCAACCCGACAGCATGGCCACGGCCAGTACGATTCCGGACGTCAACAGAGCCGACAAAGACAGTGATTTCATGGCAGAGACCTGAGGCGTGGTATGGTAGAGGACAGACAATGTCGAGAAGCGTTCGTGGAACAGAATGGACGAATCCGGGCGATCAGGGCAGCAGCGACTTGAAGAACCGTTTGACCGGAGACGTCTGGACCGGCTGACTCGCCTCGAACCCATTAACCGTTTTGGGCAATGCAAAGATTTTCGCATCGGGGTCATCACCACCGACGACCGACATCGACGTCGGCGAGATGGTGTCTTCTGGGGCCGACAGACTGGCCGACGGGTCTTTGTCCTTCGCAGCTCCCGAATCTGTCCCGCTCGATTTCGGTTTCGTCTTCTCGGATTCACTCCGAGCGTCTGTCGGTGATGGTTTTTTCGTCTCGCTGTCGCCGGCGTCCGGCTTGGGCATCGAGAACAATGGCCCGTGAATCTCCTCGGCATCCTCGATGCTGAAACTCATTCGCTCGGCCTCAACCTGCTTCTGCTCCTCGTAGTCGGCCGGAGTCTTCATGATGCGTGGTGTGAGGAATATCAGCAGCTCGGTGCGTCTGAGCGAGTGATAATCGTACCGGAACACGGCTCCCAGTAATGGCAGATCGGCCAGCCACGGTACCTTTCGTTCGGTCGTCCCCTCGGTCCGTGTGATCATGCCACCAAGCACGATCGTCTGGCCGTCACGGACGCTGACACTGGCCTGAGCGGTCGCGGTGTCGATGACAGGCGACTGGAACGTCGTCCCGGTCACCGGGTCCGCAGAAATCGGCACCGAGTTGTTCGGAGAAATCTGGTCCTTCGTCGCCACCACTTCCATCACGATCGTTCCGTCAGGCGAGACCCTGGGCGTGACGGTCAACTGGATCCCAACTGCCCGCTCTTCAAGTGTTGGCTGCGACACGCCTGTCAAGGCGTTGGCAGCCGAGACCCCATTGACCTGCTGGAATGTCTGCCCCACGTGAATCAAACCGGTCTGGTTGTGCAGAGCCTGTACCATCGGTCGGCTGAGCACCTCGACTCGCCGGTTCTCCGACAAGGCCCTCAACAGGATATTGATTGACTCAGAACCAGCCGATAGCACGAGTCCACCGAAACCAAGGTCGCCGTTGACTCGCCCCATCTGGAAATTACTCAACGCCTGCTTGCCGACGGCTGCCGGAGCAGACAGGGTTCCGAGTGTGTTGTTGCCCAGGAACGGCTGGTTGAAGTTGAAACCGGGAACACCCTCCGACGACACGATGTTCTCGGTCACCGTCTGCTCCAGGCCACTGCTGGAATTGGTCTGCGAAAGAGTCTCGATGCTGGCCACGGTCCCGCGGTCGAACAGCACTGAGTCCTGGAACCCAAGTTCGACTCCAAACTCGTCTGCGTTGTTTAATTCCACTTCGATGATCAACGCCTGAACGGTCACCTGCTCCAATGGGCGGTCGAGCGACGTGATCATCTTCATCACCTCGTCGTAGTACCTCGGAGTCGCACTGACGATCAGCGAATTCGTACTCGGCTCGGCCACCACGATCACTTCTCGCTCGATCTGCTCGAATGGGCTGACAAGATCTGGATCGATCTGCTGCAGGTCACGCTGCGACTGTAAGAAGGAATTCACCGCAGCGGCGATATCGGTCGCCGGCTGGTTCTGCAGCATAAATACCTCGCTCTTCCTCTGCCGAATGTCACTCTGGTCAAGCCGCACCACAACTGCCTCGACCACCTCCAACGCCTCGCGCCCCCCCACCGCAAAAATGCTGTTGGTGCGAACGTCGACGCTGAACCGCAGTGGAACAATGCTGCTGCTGGCGTCCTCGGCACCGGCCAATTGCACTCCCAACTGGGTTCCTCCACCCGTTTCGTCGGTCACGAACAACTCCGAAAGCAGTTCAGCAACACTGCTGGCGTCGGCGTTCGCGAGCAAGAAGTGTTTGATGTCGGCGACCACGCTGGTCGGCTTGTCAAGTTTTTCGATCAACCGTTGCATCATCTTCATGCTGCGTTCCGGAGCCGTCACCACCACGCTGTTGGTCCGGGCGTCAGGATTGATGCGAATCTCCGAGAGAATCCCAGAAACGACCTTCATTTCCTTGCTGCCGGCCTCGGGTAGCAACTCGAGCACCGCACTGCGGACGTCTCGCAATTGCTGAGACGTCTGGGCACCGCCAGCACCGCCTCCGCCAAAACCTCCCGCACCCCCTCCCGCCGGCTGACGAGCCGGATTGATCACGCTCTGGATCGCGAGGTTGATCGTTTCAGACAACTCCTCGGCAATTGCATGCTTGAGCTGAAAGACTCGGAGCTGGTTCACCGAATTGGCACTGTCGAGATCGATCCGCTTGACCAGTGCCGCCACTTCCTTCAAATCCCGCGGCCGAGCCTGGACGACGATCGAATTGGTGCGGACGTCCGGGTAGACGACCACCCGAGTCGACAGCCCCACACGGTCCTCACCCTCTTCGTAAATGTCCTCGAGCATCGTGGCCACCTGACTCGCCGGAGCGTGCTTCAGACGGAAGACCTCGAATTCGGTCAGCGGGTCGACCGGACGATCTAACTCAATCGCCAAGTCGGCGATCGACTGAAGGTCTCCGCCCGGTGCCAAAATCAGGATCGCGTTGGGCTTGACCAACGGAACCACCGTCACCGTCTGGCTGCGCTGGCCCGCCTGAGTCCGCGCTGTGTTCAAGGTCTCGTAGACCGAAGTCAACAATGCCGCCAACGCCTCGGAATTGACGTGCTCCAGGGCGATCAACTCGAGTTCGGGAACCGACGGTGCTCCGTAACGTTCCAGCAAATCGATCAGGGTCATCACCTTGTCGACATCCTCCTGGTTTCCAATCACCACCAGACGACCGTCGGGCAAGACCTCGATTTTCACCTCGCCCCTTAGCCCTCCCAGAATCGCCTCGGTTGGCGAAAACGGCTTGCCCGAATCCGCCGCATTCGAATCGGCCACATCCCCGGCATCGGGTTTCACCGTCGCTGGGCGTGGCTGGGAATCGGTTTCGGTTTGCAGTGGATTCCTCGGCGGCTGCTTGTCGGTCGGTTTCTGAGATTTTCTGTCCTGAATCAGGCTGCGACTGGTTGTCTGGCCCGATGCCAGTGTTGCGGCCACCAGGTCGCGAATCACCGGACGCACCTTCGATGCCACCGCTTCGGCATCCCGCTGTGACTCGCGAACCTCGATCTCGGGCTGCTCGGTCGTCTCGATCACGTCGAGAAGACGGATCATCCGCACAACAGCACTCGTGGTCGACCGGGGTGCCTCGATCACCAACTGGTTGTTCTTGCTGTCGATGCCAACGCTGAATCGAGTGATTCGTGATTCCGAATCGGACAACACCAGTGGCTTGCCATCCTCCGACTTCGTCGCCCGGTCCATCACCCGAAACGCCGGCAGGCCCGACGGACCCGAATCCACCAACTCGCTGTGCGATAAAAACGCCGTGTATAAACGACGAGCCAACGCCAACGCCGTGCGATGCTTCGGGACCAGGGGAGTCCGAAGCAACTTTGACTCGATCGGATTCTCCAGCTGCACCGGCTGGATCGACTGCCCCGTGACAGCTGGCAATGGCTGAGGAGGCTGCCAGGATCCAGGTCGAATTGTATGAGATTCGGAACGAAAGCCCGGCCCGGCGACCGGGATCGGCAGGCTCTGCGTCGGGGTGGCCATCGGGCGGGTCGGCCCCGGCAAGTGCGGGCGACGGTACCGAGTGCGAGTCTCACGCAGGTGAAGCAGCACCAGGAAGTCTCGCTGCAAAATTAGCCGGAAATCCTTTTGGGCGAGTTCTTCGTTAAGAATATCCAGAGAGGCTGTCAGTGCGTATTCGCGACGGTCTAATCGCTTGAATGTCCCCGACGGAATTCGGTCCATCACCAACGTCAATCCGTGCTCGGCAGCGAACCCGTTGAGCATCTTGTCCCATTGGGTGCCCAGAGGGAAGTTGAGCGAGGACCGAGCGGTACCGGCCTGGGCCACGTCCGGCTTGGCCTGGAACGTCCATGGAGCCTTGGCGAATGCCAAGGTGCCTGCAACCACAGTCAACCCGCCACACAGAAGTACGGTCAGGCTCTGTCGGGCACTTCGACTTGAATTAAACACGGCTCCACCCTTGACGATAAAATGTCGTAATTCGCCAGCGCGTTGCCACACAAGCCATCTAGGGCCGCCAACCCCCATTGAACGACATACGCACGTGTAACAACCGTTTGTACCGTTGATATCGGCACAATCGTCACAGTCGGTTCAACCTATCCCACCCAATTCTGGACGGATTTCCTACTACAGTGGAGGCGCGGAACGTGGCCTGAATACCACAGTTGCGCTTCCAATGCCTCGGATAGCAGCCGGCTTGGGTTTCGCTTCGGCCGACTTCGCCGGTTAGCGACTCCCGTCGTTCGGCTTCTTGGCCCTTGACCTGAGTTCCTGCAGACTGTCACCCAGAACCAGGCGTCGTTCTTCCTTGCCAATTCGAAAAACGACCGCACGGTCTTCGATCGACACGACTTCCGCATCGACATCGCCATATCGAAACCGCGACTTGTTCCGCAGCACAATCCGCTGGTTCTTGAGTCGATCGAAGAACCAGGCCTCGGAAACATCGTCACGGACGATCGAGCCGATCAGCACCGTGAATTGAGCCGAATCCAGTGAGACTGTGATGGCGACACGACCGGTCACCTTCTGAGGCGGTGTTCCGTCGTCACGCACCTCGACAGTCACCTGGAAATCGCCGGCGTCCTGTGGCACCCAGCGAAACCGTCCGCTCGCAGCATCAATCGTCGCTCCGCCCGGTGCGCCATCAGCCAACGCAAAGGCCAGCGTCCCCCGTTCCGGATCCATGCCCGCGACAGTGAATTCGACCGCCGTGCCGGCTACGACGGTGATGGGTTGGAGTCCGTTGAGTGTCGGAGGACGGTTGCGTGCGACCGCAATGGCTTTCCATTCCACGGTCGTCGGAGATCCCGAGAGCCGGGTTTCGCTACCATCCAGTTTGGCGAACACTTCGACAGACGCTCGACCAGGTGACTGGTCCTTGCTCGTCTGCCACGCAATCTTCCCGGTCCGACCGTCGATCGTCATGCCCTCGGGATGTGCACCCAGCTCGAATGTCTTCCCAATTCCCGGCCGAGATCCTTCGACCCGAGCCGTCAGACTGAACGCTTCGCCGACGGTGATCATCTTACTTCCCGAGAGGATCAGTCGAGCCTCGTAGCGGGCAAACAGGTTCACCAGGTTGTAGTCGTCCAATGTGATCGTCTGCATCGAATCGGCGACTCGAACCAATTCGACGATCGAATCGGCGGCGAGTCTCTGTTCGAAAACCTCGGACTTGGTGATCCATCGTTGGACTCCGAATTCGTCCGAAGTGCCCGAGCCGCCAGCCGAATCCTTGTCGACACCCGTCACGTTCAGGTACTGGTCACCGATCCGCACAAGAAAGTCCGCCTTGGCCGGAAATTCTTCGGGTTCGGTGACATCCAAAGTCCCGTCGGTCGTCTCATTCGCCAGTCGTGTCTGAGGGAAAAGCGAATCGCGTCCCGCACGTTCACCGGCCGCATAGTCCAGGCTCAGCCCTTCGGCAACAAGCAACACTTCCAGTTGCGGATCCTCATCCTGAACCTTCGACCTCAGTCTCAACGACACCACCCGATGCAACAGATCGGCCTGGTAGAAGTGGAATAAGAACCTCTTGACGTCAGCGAATCGTGCCGTGCCAATCAACTGCACCTGCACCGGCACATACCCTCGACCTCGCCGACGGCCGCCTCGACTACTCGGGGTGACGTTCAGTTCTTTGAACTTGCCGACGCTCTCGGCAAGCGACCAGACCCAGTTGCGGTACTGCTCCTCGGCCCGATCCGCGGTCGCCGACTCCGGAGCCGCCAGACTCTGGTGCTTCCAGCGGTTCAGTTTCCCGAGTTGCACGAGTTCGCGTTTCAGTACGGTTTTCCTGGACTCCAACCGACGCCCCGAACCGCTCATCAGGTCCAACAACGACGGCCCGGTCAGCCACACCAATGCGACTGCCAGCAAACCGCCCGCAAGAATTATTTCGCTACGTTTCATGATCCTGCCTTTCCCGTGTCGGCCTGTCCGGCCTTGGCCCCGTCGCCGGTGTCACTCTGATCCGGCTCGTCAACTGCCTTCGGCTTGGGCAACGGAGCCTTGTTTTCCAACAGGATATTGAGCTTGCTGAATCGCCACCTGTATTCGGTCTGGCGATCTCGGTTCTGATCGAGTTTCGACGTTGGGACGTTGTAGTTCTCGTGATCACGGATCTGGCTGGTCATCCGCGTCACCGGACGGGGATCGTTCGTCAACCCGGTCACGGTAATCTGACCCAGCCCACGTTTCACGTCGTGGTTCATGTACACCTCGGTCAGAATCAGGTCGTCACTCTCGCCGATCAGAGGCGAGAGTTCATGAAGTTGGTCGAGCCACTGCACGCGATCGGCCTGCCAACGGTCGATCTTCACAGTTGATGGCAACGGACCATTCGTCTTGGCCTTTGCACCGAAGAACTCCATCCGCTGCATTTCCACTTGCGTCTCGAGACTGGCGATCTCCGCTTCGAGTTCACGCGAACCCATCACCTGGGCCCCGTAGATCAACCCCACCAGTAACAACACTCCGATAGCCACTCGGACTATCGCCTGGTTCGACACCCGTCGCTGCGGTGGTGGAGGCTTGTGAGGGTCCAGGAAATCGACTCGTTCGGCCACCTGGTCGGCCGTCGTCAACAACCCACCAATCGCAGCGGCCAACGCCGCTGTACCGGCAAGGTTGTCGGCCGGAGGATTTCGAAAGCTGACCCCAGGCGTGTCGGTCAACGAAACCACGTTCAGCCGGGGATCCACGTCGGCCCGAGCCAATCGCCCGCGAACCGCCTCGACCAGTCCCTCTCCCAGCGATCCCAGCAAAACGGCCGATTCCGGTCTCAAGTCGGCGAGCGAATTTCCCGCGGCGAACAATGCCCGACTGATCGCCTGACCAGCCACTCGAACCGGATCCGACTCGCCCGCAAGCGACGCCGAGTGAGTCAGGACCGTGACGCCCTGTCGATGAACTGTGACTTCCATCTGGTTGCTGTCGGCAGCAATCACCAACCCGTCGGATGTGCCGTGGCCCTGGGTCAGTCGCAGGGCCAGGTCGCCCAAGGCCAAGCTGCCGACTCCGACACCACACAACTCCAATCCCGCCTCGGACAACTCGCGACCGATCTCGGCCACCGTCTCGCGAGCCACCGTCGCCAACAGCACCGATCGCGTCTCGGCCTCGTCGGCAACCGGCAACGGCAGGTAGTCGACGATCAACTGGTCGACCGACAACGTCGACTTCGTCCCCGCCTGCCAGCGGACGATCTCGGGCAATTCCTCGTCCGGTACGGCCGGCACTTCCAACCAACGCGTCACTACGTCCTGCTGGCTCAGAACCACAAACGCCTGACGCGACGAAACGCCCGCCCGAGACATGGCCGCAGACAGCCAGGTCGAATCGGCCCCCGCGTCGGATTTCAGGTCCGACGACGAGTCCTCGACGTCGGGTCGGTCGGCCGAAAACGTGGTCCGCACGCGGATCGATTCGCCCGATACCGACGCCTCGACACCAACAATACACTCGCCCCAATGCAACGAAAGGAAATCAGCCATGAGTTCTTACCTGTAAATCGTCCGGAGTCGTCTGACTGCCTGTCCCTGTAATAATTCCGCCTGTCTCGGCTTCGGGTCGCCCCAAAATCCCTGCCACCGAGCGAATCTCGGTTTGTTGTCAACTGATCCTCAGAACCCTCATTCTGTGCCTAATCGGGTATCAACAACTGGTACGAATAGCCCTTGCCCAACTCGGTCAGATCTCGCACAAATGTCACCTTCGGCAACTCGCCGCTCGCGTCGATCACCGCTTCGATCCGAGTGAACGGCCCGCCGGCGTCGTAATGTCCGACGATCTGCATCCGAAACACCGCACCACGTGACGTCAAGAACGGATCCAACTCACGCATCGTTTCCAGTTCCACCAATCCCTCGATCACCAGCCAACCCGACGTCGCACGCTGCTCCTGAAGGTCGGTCGTCGAGTCGCCCGTCTCGGAATCGACCGCACGAGCCACCAGGATCGCCTCGACTGTCTCCTCACTCAGACCCGGAACCCCCCATAACACGTCACGACGAGCCTGGTTGACGTTGATCCGGCCTTCGATGTACGGGTCGTCACTCACACTCAACACATTGAGCAATTCGGGCAAGTACGAGGCCATGCTCCCCGGTTCACCCGACCAGGGACTCTCGTACGTGTACATCTGATCACCCTCCTCACCCTCCTCATCCGCCGTCACCGTGATCCCGATCAACTCGTACACTGAACGAATCTCGCGACGATAGCCTCGAGCTAGATTCAACTCGCCACGCGTCACTTCGTCCATCGGTTCAGGGACCGGCCAATCACCGGTTTCCGGATCGTCGGTCGACCCGTACATCCGGTAGGCCACCACGAACTTGGCCGTGTCCTCGTCGAATTCCTCTTCAATCGCGTCGTAGAGCTCCGTCAGCAGGTCCTGGTTCACATTCAACTTCTCCTCACCGTCAGCCCGCAGGTTGACCTCGCGAGAATTCGTCGTCAGCAGGGCTGTCCACCCCAAAGCCAACTCGCCATCAGCGTCGTCAAACGGCGGACGAGCCTCTCCGTCATCCTCGTTCGCATCCAACAACCCGTTGCGGTTGGCGTCCTCGCCGTACAACAGCCAACTGTCGACCCCCTTGACCCTGAGCAGTTCATCGAGCGAATCGATCGGTCCGTTTCGCGGCATATAGCCGACCCCGATCCCCTCGTAATAATCCAACTCGGCACCAAGCTCACGCTCATCATCGTCATCGTCGAGCCAATCCAGAATGCAGTCGGCTATCTCCTCGGTCATCCCCGGCAAACCCATCAGGACTTCTCTTTGAGCCAACTCGAGCGAAAGATCCGGATCGTCGTCTCCGGCACCGGCGATCGTGGCGAGGTCGAAGTCGGTGGTGTCGAGATCGAGAGTCAGGATGGCGTTCAGGTTGATGCGGGACGATTCGTCGATCAGCCCAAACCGGATCCGGCGAAACTCCGGGTCGGCCTCGATCGGAGCCACCACCGAAAAACGGCCACTGAATGCCGCGTTGTCGCTCGCCAACACCTCGACACCCTGGAACCTGTCCGGATCGTGATACAGTCCGATGTCGGCCGGATCGAGCGAATCGCCAAGCAGAGCCAGCACCAGTTCCACACCTGAATCGGCCATCGCTCGAGTCTGGACCTGACGGGCGTACATGCCCGTCGCTTCCGATTCGACCATCATCACCTGAGAAAACGTGTACGCGCCCAGGGACAACAACGCCACAACCACCAGCACGATCACGAGCACCGTGCCGCGCCGCGATGACGCGGTGTCTGGTCGGGTAATGGGCGATTGACGTTGCATGAATGGTGCTTGAAATTGGTGTGAGAATCGGATGTGGGACGTGCGTCTCGCCGGTTAGAAATCGCTTTCAGAAATGACCTCTTCGGCAACCGGCAGAGCGACCACAAACCGGTAGCTGCTGGGGATCGCATCCGAGGCCGTTTGTTGCAGAACGTCTCCGGGGTCCGGGGGAGCGAAACCGATGACAATCTCGATCGCTGTAGGAATCGCACCCCGCTCGAGGCTGTCCCACTCGTCCTGCCAATCGGTGCCATCAAAGTAGCGGAACGACAGCGAGTCGATTTCCGGAGCCAGAAACTCGGCCGCCTCGGCCAGCAACGTATCGCTTTCGGCCGGTTCGTCGAAGGAATCCGTCAGCCGATCGACCTCGCTGCGAGCCAAACCCAGTGGTCCATCCAGGGACGAAACGCCCAGGATCAACCCCGAAGCGACAATCGCCTGGTCGTCGAAAAACCGTGCGGCCGACAATTCCTCCAGCTCACCTCCACCCAGATCCGCCAGGAACCACGTCACCGATCGCTGCTCACTCTCCATCAACTCGATCGCCTCGTCAGCCTCACCCACGGCGAAACTCCGTGGCGGAACCGGCTTGTTGACGTGCAGCGTCAGTCGAGTCGATGTCCCGATAACACCCAGGCTCTGCAATTGAAGAAAATCGTCAGCATCCACGTCGTCCACCGACTCACCATCACCTGACTCGTCCTCCTCCAACTCAGCCTCCTCGGGGTCCGGTGCCACGAACTGCACACTGCGGATATCGATCGACAGCCGACCGTAAACTGCTCGAGCCACCTGCCCGCGCTGCAGTTCCAGTTGCCCGGCACTCTCGAATCGCCAGTGCATGTCGATGGCCGAATAGACGGCGGTCAGCAGCAGCAACGCCATCGCAACGGCCACCAACACCTCGATCAGCGTGAACCCCGCCATGTCGCCACTAGCACGACTCGGGCTCCGGCGCCACGTCGAACATCTCATCACTCGTCCTCCACGGCCGCCTCGGCGGCGGCATCGAGGACCAACTGAGGGTCGCGGCGGAAGCGAACCAGCCGGTAGGTCATCGCCGGCGGGTTACTGCCGCTCTGGAACACGGCGGTCACGACCAACTCGTACACATCCGAATGCGGACCCGGATTAATCTCCAATGTCCAACTCCAGTTCGCATCGTCCTCGAATGGCATCCCGCTGGCCGCCTCGAATGACTCGACTCCCGACACCACTTCGGCCATTTTGACCTCGGCACGTACCGCAGCTTGAGTCTGCAGGGCCGAGTCCACCGCAGCCCGAGTGCCCAGCGAGTACAGTTGCGAAAGAGCCGCGAAGGCCGAGACGAAAATCGCCAGCGAAACCATCACTTCCAACAACGTGAATCCGGATCGACGTGTCATCGGTTCGAACCCCCGTTGGGATCTCTGAGTGTCACCGATCCGGTCAACGACCGGATACTCAAACGACGACTCTGATTCTGTTCATTCACGATGTCGAAGGACGCGTTCTGGGATGTCCCGTCGCTGAAGAACAACAGCGGAGGCGACCAGGACGCTTCGAACAGCTGTCTCTGATCGGCGAGCCCGGCAACCGCCTGTTCGTCAAGAGCCTCTGTGCCGCCGGTCGCCAGATCCGCAGACACGAACGAAAAACCCTCGGGCAACTGACCCGAAACCCGTGGCAGCATCTCCAACTGCGACTGCTGCTGCTGGTCGTCACCCTCGATCTCGTCGAACTCGTAGGGCACCGCAACGTAACGGCGGCCACTAGGTTCGAATCGGAACTGCCAGGTCACTCCCGCGTCCAATGCCCGGACTCGCGTCCCGGCCAGGTGAATTCGCACCGGCGAAACCGCCTCGTCCATGGCCAGTTGCTCGAGCATCATGGCGACCGACGGGTATGCCAACGCCGACAGCGAAGTCAGGATCGCCAGCACCAGCATCACCTCGATCAAGGTCACCGCACGGCGCAACGACAGCCTGCCCGGGGAAACTCCCCGAACCGATCGCCCTGCCTCGCAGGTTGGCTGATGTCGGATCATGGTGTTGCACCGTGGTCGCGGTCCGGTCTACAGGTTCTGCTCGATCAAGTCGTCGATGTTGGAAATGTTGTCCTCGCCACCTTCGTCACGATCGGGGCCGAACGAATAGATCAACGGTTTGAAGGTGTTGCCGGTGCCGTCGGCCGGGTACTCGTACTGCAACTGCTCGCCCCAGGCATCCATCGGGACCTTCTCGAGAAACGCAGCCGTCGGCTGGCCTCGGTCGTCCTCGGTCATCATCAGTAACATCACGACGTCTTCGGTCGACCCCTCGGGCCACACCTTGTTCTTGATCTTGAACATCTGGGCCGCCGCTTCAAAGGCCTTGATGTTCAGCCGCGTGGTGTCCTTGTTGGCTTCGTCCGCCGCACCAACGATGTTCGGCACAACCATCGCAGCGATCGCGATCAGGATCGCCAGCACCAGGAGCACTTCCAACAACGTGAAACCCTGGCGGATCCGCCCCACACGGGGGATGCGGCCGGCACGAGCCGCCGTCCCGGATTTCTGTAAAATCTGCATCGTCTCACTCTCCCTGTCTGTTGGACCCGCTGGGGCCTTGTGATGGTATCGGTTTGGCGAATCGGACTGCGATCGCAACTGGTGGACTAAACGGTCCCCGCACTCTGAAAGACCGGCAACAACAAGGCGGCGACCACGAACAGGACCACCGCAGCAATCACCATCAGCATCAGCGGTTCCAAGAATCGGACGCCCAACTCCAGTTGGCGGTAGGTACGGAGTTCAAGGTTTTCGGAGATATTGATCAGGACCTGCTCCAGGTTGTTGGATTCCTCGCCCACGGCAATCATCTCGATGATCTCGTCCGAGAATTCTCCGCTGGCTCGCAAGGGGCCGGCCAACGCCTTGCCTTCCTGGACACTGTCGGCAGCCGTGTTGATCGCTCCGGCCAGCACCAGGTTGCCCGAAGCATCTTTGGCAATACGAAGCGAGTTGAGAATCGGTACGCCGTTGTGCAACAGCGTGCCCAGGATGCGGCAAAAACGAGCCGTCGACAGGCTGCGAATCACACGCAACTTCAATCTCATTCGATCGCTGATCCAGCGTCCTGCCTCGGTCCGAGACCACACCATGCCTCCAAACACGAAAGCTCCAATGGCCAACAGCATCAGCATCCACACCTGCACGCCACTGCCCTCGACCAACGATGCCTGCAGGAATCCACTGATCCCCAACAATGTGGTCGTCGCCCAGGGCAATTCGCCCTGGGTCCTGAGCCGGTCGAAGATGGGCTCGAACTTGGGAACGAACCAGACAATCATCACCGTCACCACCGTGAAGCCGGTGACGACCAGAAACGCCGGATAGGCGACCGCGCCCAGTACGCGACCCTTGAGATCTTCCTGGTGATCGGTGAACGTGGCGATCCGCTTCAACACGTCCTCCAGAAAACCACCCTCCTCGCCAGCACGCACCATGCTGACGATCAGGTCGTTGAAGACTCGGGGATGCTGCCCGAGCGCTGTGCCCAACGGGGTGCCGTCTGCCACCTGGTCACGCACGGAGCCAAGAACCAGTTTCAACGAACCGACCTTGATCTGACGATTCAACAGGTCCAGCGAACGAAGCAACGGGACTCCGGATCGCAGCAAATCGGCCAGTTGACTGAAAAACGTCGCCAGTAAACGAGACTTGACCTTCCGCCCAGAATACTTCTGCTGCCGGACTTCGGACTCGGCCAGTGCGATCGAAAGCGGAAACAGATTCTGACCCGACAGCGAACTGGCCGCCTCGGCCTGGCTCGCCGCAGTCAACACACCGGTCACCTCGCGACCAGACAACTCTTTGGCGGTGTATTGGAATTCCTGCATCGAAACACTCGGCCCCGACGACACTTCGGTCGACGAGATGGGTCAGTGACTAACAAACGCGTTTCAGATGTCTCAAAACGTCTCAGGATGATCTCACAAGAACTCGAGGCCGCCCGCTCGGACTTCCCCGACTCAGACCAGGTCCCCCTTGGTGATCCGGGCAATCTCCTCGACATCCGTGATTCCTTCGGCCACTTTCAACCACCCGGATTGCCGCAGAGTCGTCATTCCGTTCTCCAAACCGTGCTGGCGGATTTTGCTCGAACTGGCTCGCGCGATACACAGATCCCGCACACCCTCGTCGGTTCGCATCAACTCGAAGATCCCGGTTCGGCCCGAATACCCGGTGTCGCGGCAGGCTCGGCAACCAACAGGCCGATACAGCACTTCGGGCAACGGTCGGGGAAAATCCGACGGCATGTCCGATTCGTCGGGCGTGTACGACTCGCGGCACTCCAGACACAACTGACGGATCAACCTCTGAGCCAACACGCCTTCGACCGTACTTGACGCCAGAAACGGCTCGACTCCCATGTCAATCAATCGAGTGAACGCACTGGCGGCATCGTTGGTGTGCAAAGTGCTGAATACCAAGTGACCGGTCAACGAGGCCTGGATCGCCGCGTTGGCCGTTTCGGCGTCCCGGATCTCACCCACCAGGATCACGTCCGGATCGTGACGCAGAATGCTGCGGAGCCCGTGAGCAAACGTCAGGCCGATCTTCGAATGGACCTGGATCTGGTTGATCCCCTCGGTCTGGTACTCGACCGGATCCTCGACCGTGATGATCTTCGTCGTCGTCGACTTCAACTCGTTCAGACAGCTGTAAAGAGTCGTCGTCTTGCCGCAACCGGTTGGTCCGGTGACAAGGATGATACCGTGAGGCAACTCGATCAGTTCGTTGAAAACTCTGATGATCTCCGGCGGCAGGCCGACGTTGACCAGGTCGAACACCATGCGACTCTTGTCGAGCAACCTCAGTACAACGCCTTCGCCGTGGATCATCGGGATGATCGATACCCGCACGTCGATCTCGCGACCCCGAATCCTCAGCTTGATCCGTCCGTCCTGAGGCAACCGCCGTTCGGCAATGTTCAACCGCGACATGATCTTCAGCCGCGTGACGATCGACGAATAGAACTGGTTGATTTCGGGAGGAACCGGCTGAGGCCTCAGCATTCCGTCGATGCGGTAGCGGACTCGCAGACCGTTTTCCTGAGGCTCGATGTGCACGTCTGTCGTGTTCAACTCCAACGCTTCGATCAACAACTCGTTGACCAACCGGATCACCGACGCCGCCTGAGCCTCTTCGGCCAAGTCCCCGTCGACTTCGTCAATGCCCTCGAGCAGCTCGACACCGTCCTCGGCCTGGCGAGCTACCAGTTCGGTGATCGTGTCGCCACCCACACCAAGGTTCGCCTTAATCAACTCGACTATGTCGTCGTGCCGGGCGAGGACGGGGTCGAGTTCGAGCCCCGAAAGGCTGGAGAGTTCGCTGAGAGCTTCTAGGTCGAAGGGGTCGCTGGTGGCGACTCGCACGGTGCCGTTCTGACGATCCAGAGGCAACACCTCGTGACGGAAGATCGCCGCCGTGGGGAACTGCGAGATCACGTCGGTGTCGACTTCAAAGTCGCTCAACTCGACCAACTCCATCCCCAACTCGTCGGCAAACGCCTCCAACGCCTGCTCCTCACTCAACAACCCCATCTCGATCAGCACGCTGTCGATGCGACGGCCCGCGGCCTGAGACTTGGCATCACGCCACTGGTCCTCGCTGACCAGGCCTCGCTGCTGCAATATTGACTCGATATCCATGGCGACTACCGCCCCCGGCTCGAGCCGCGGCTGCTGCCACCGCCGAATGAAGGCCGGCCGCTAGAACCGCGGGACGATCCGCCGCTGGATCCACGACTGCTACGACCGCCCGTCGAACCGCCGCGTCCCTGCATCTGCTGACGCATCTGCATCATCTGACGAATCCGATCCGCCTGATCGCCGCCAGCGGCACTGCTGCCACCACGACTGCTCGATCGACTGCTGGGACCAAAACCGGTCGGAGCATTCGAACCGCCGCCTGTGCTCACACTCGTCTTGGGCAACAAGGCCTGAACCGCCTGCTGAATCGCCGACGAATTCGTGCTCTGCAACGTCACGATCCGGACCGTTCGCCGAGCGTCCTTCGCCGCGAGGTCAAGTGTCGCGACCAACGCCTCCACCTGCTTGAACAGCGAATCGCTGGCCGATACCACCAGGGCACTCGTCCGAGTGTCGACGCCCAAGGTCATCTTCACACTGTTCTGCCGGCTGCTGCTGCCGCCACCTCGAGAACTGCGGCCGCGACTGCTTCCGCCGCCACCCATCAGCATCGCCAGCGGGTTCATTCCCTGCGACGGATTGCTGCCACCGGAACGGCCGCTCGAAGTCAGCTCCTCCTTGTAGACGTCGCGGACGATCTGAGCCACCTCATTGATGTCGGCGTGCTCGACAGTAATGTATCGAGGAGCGCGAGCTCTGAGCTGTGCCGGCAGTTCCGCGGCATCGAGAATCTTCAAGACACTCTCCACGTCGGCAACCTGGTCAGCCGGCCCTGCAACGAACAATGCATTGGCCCGTGTCTCGGGAATGATCCGAAGAGCCATCGGGCCACTCTGCAATGAATTAATACCCGTCATATCCATCAGACTGCTGCCCAACGACGAAATGCCACCAGTCAAGTCGCCGAACAAACTGCCGCCGGAACCGCTGGCCGTGGCTGAGACGGAACTCTGAGGAAACAACTTCTCGAGCATCATGGCCGCCTCCGTCGCGTCGGCCGAACGCAGATAGAAAATCGTCCAGGTCGTCTTGGGCGACATATGAGCCATCAGCGACTGCAGCCTTGCTTCGAGTTTGTCCAAAGCCTCTTCGTCGTCCGAAATCAACACGATATTCCCGTCTCGGATCTCGATCACGATCTCGGGCAATTCCGCGTCCACGCCAGCCGAATCCACACCGACCGGCTCGTCCCGAGTCGACTCAACGGCCGTTCTCGCCTCAGCGTCAGCATCCTCAGTGAGATCGGCCAACAGAGAAAACGCCTTGAGAAACGCGGCCTGGTCGGCCGGCAGCTCCAACGACACCTTGCGACTCTCGAACAACGATCGCGTCCGCTTGCTCAAAGACCACTCGGCTCGAGTCAGTGTCCCGTCCTTGTCCTTGTCCAGGTTCTGGAATACGAAACGACCCAGCCTGACGTTCCGTTGCACTTCGTCGACAGACTCGGTCGAAGCCGGATCTGCCACCGGTGCGGCCGCCTTGCCGGATTTCTCCGACCGAGTGGTTCGGTCACTGGCCGGCGTGTCGCCCGCCTGCTTAGGCGGAGGCACGCTGAAATTCCCAGTGGTTCCATCAGAACCTGATCCAGGTTTGACTCGCGGATCGTCGGCCGACGGGACCCGCTGCTCTCGGATCGGACCGCGTCCCGACGACGGACGACTGACCCGGATCGGGTTGGGTGTCACCGTCTGCAACAAACGCAACAACGACTCGGCATCGCGGCCGCCCAAAGGAATCGTGCGAATCGGGCCACCGCCGGTTAGCATCGCGGACCCCACGGCACCGTCGAGCTGAGTCACCATCTGCTGGATCTCGACGATCTGCTCCTTGGTGCCCCGAACCACCAGGTAACCGGGATTGGCGATCACCGACGGAGCGTTTTCGATGTCCTTGGCGTACAAAGCCTGCAAGGTCGCTGTCAGCGAAACCGGATCCTGCCGGATCGGGATGATCGCCGTCGTCTGGACGCCACCCTGACCGTCCAGCTTGTGGATCATCCGCTGAAGCTCCTCGTGCTCGCCCTTGCTCGCCATCACGTGGATCGTGTGAAACCGAGCGTCCTCGTTCACCACAGCACCGGGGAACAACACATTGAGCGTCTTGGTGACTTCCATCGTGTCGGCCGAATTGACCTTGTAGACCTCCAAGTACGGCTCGTTGTCCTCGATCACTCC
>CAVOEV010000072.1:0-19319 GCA_963694825.1 Planctomycetota bacterium | reverse complement strand
TTTCGCGTGCCGAGAGTGCTGCTCCTTCGGGCGGCATCCGCGAGTCCTTGTCCTGGGTACTGACCCGGTCGAGCAACTCGCTGTCAGCGGGTTGCCCGGGTACGACGACTGGACCGTTGTCGGATCCCCGGATCGCGGCGGCGGCCGTGTCGAGTCTGAGGCCAGCCTCCTGTTTGCGGACACCATGGCAGCGAAAACAGTGAGCTTTCAGAATCGTCTTGACCTTGGCGTAGTCGGTCTTCTCGGCAGCGTCGACCGTCGCAGCGTCCAGTGCGACCGCGAGCACTGTGGTAATAAGAAGGAAGCGACGAAGCATGTCGGACCAATGTAAAGATGAGTTGGGGTCGTTTCAGCTTATCACCTCTCGCCCTGCCGCCGCTACTTGTCTCTACCCGAGCTGGATCGATAACCGTATCAATAGCCGGATCGCGTGTGCCACGGTTAGAATCTGTACGGTAAGTCAAGGATGGAGAATCCGGGAATGCGTATCACGGTCCTGCTGAGTGTTGTGTTGTGGACATCGCCTTTATTGGCAGCTGCGTGGAGTGGATTCGGGGGCACACCGGCTCGGGATCATCGTACCGACGAGACTTTGGCCACCGAGTTGCATTTGTCTTGGACTCGGCAATCGCGTCATGAGCCGAGTCCTGCCTGGCCTCGAGACTCACGGATGTCGTTCGATCGAGTCTTCCGCGTGGCGGTTGTTGACGGGCGAGTGTTCCAGGGCAGTTCGGTGGACGGCCGCATCCGATGTCTGGACGCCGCAACCGGTCAGACTCGGTGGACGTTTGCCACCGGCGGTCCGATCCGGTTCGCTCCGGCCGTCTGGCGTGATCGCGTCTTCGTGACCAGTGACGACGGGTACCTGTACAGTTTGTCGGTCGCTGACGGCCGCATGCTGAAGCGATGGCGTGGTGGTCCGACTGATCAGCGGGTGATGGGCAACGGTCATGTCATTTCTCGTTGGCCGGCTCGTGGCGGCGTGGTTATTGCCGATGGGATCGTCTATTGGGCGGCGGGGATCTGGCAGTCCGAGGGCATTTTTATTCGTGCTCAGGAGGCAGGCACGGGCAAGCTGGTCTGGAAAAATGACAGTTCCGGCGGCATCGAAATGGCTCAGCCACACGGCGGTGCGACGGCCAAGAGTGGCGTCACTGCTCAGGGTCACCTGGTGATCAGCGGCGACCGACTGTTGGTGCCCACGGGCCGAGCCGTCCCGGCCGTGTTTGACCGCAAGACCGGTAAGTTTCTCTACTACCGCCTGCAGCAGAACACTCACCGTGGTGCCACCGCGACGATGGGCCACGGTCGAGTCTTCATCAACGGCGGCCTGGCCTACGATCTGCAGTCTGGCAATCTGCTCAAGGGTCTGGGTGCCGGCAGTATCGCCTCGGCTGGCAGCACACTGTGGCGAGGCACTGCCAAGACGCTCGAGAATTGGGAATTGTCCGAGCGGATGGGGAAGGACCGCAAGGGGAAACCGATCACGATCCTGGAGTTGAAGCGTAATGCGACGGTGGCCGATGTCCCTGGCGGGCAGGGGATGCTGGTAGCCGGGACCACGATTGTGACGGCGGGAGCGAATTCGGTTGCTGTTGTCGACGCGTCGGCCGGCAAGCTGACCTGGCAGCATTCGCTCGAGGGAACTCCCGGCGACCTGGCGGTGTCGGATGGTCGGTTGTTTGTGGCCACCGACACAGGTCGGCTGTACTGTTTTTGCACAACACCGGTCAAGAAGCCGGTGCACTACCCGGCGTCGAAGATTGCCAACCCGGTTGATGACAAGTCGATTGTTGCTGCGGGGACGAAGATCCTGGAAGCTTCGGAGATCCGCAGCGGTTACTGCATCGATCTGGGTTGTGGCGACGGTCGTTTGTCGAGTTGGCTGGCCAGACACAGCAAGTTGTTCATTTTTGCGATCGATTCGGATCCGGCCCAGGTCGCTCGAGCGCGTCAGCGTCTGGCGTCGGAGGGGTTGTTGGGCGACCGAGTCACTGTGCATTTGGGTCGACTCGAAGCGACTCGATTCCCCAAGTACATCGCCAACCTGATCGTATCGCAGCGAGCACTCGACTCGCAGGTGGCTTCGAAGCAGATTGCATCTGAAGCCGGTCGCCTTCAGCGTCCGTGGGGTGGTGTGGTTGCCATCGGGCCTGTTCAGGGGCTGACATTTGACACTCGCGAGGGATTGGCCGATGCCGGTACCTGGAACCATCAGTATTCGACTCCGGCCAACACGCTTTGCTCGACCGACCCGATCCGTGGACCATTGCGAGTGCTGTGGTTCCACGACGTGGATCTTGAATTGCCCAGTCGTCACGGGCGGTCGCCGTCTCCGCTGTTCCACCGTGGTCGGTTGTTTGTCGAGGGGATGGACGCGTTGCGTGGTGTCGACGCCTACAACGGCCGGACGCTGTGGGAGTTTGCCTTGCCGGGTGTGCTGCATGCCTACAACGCTGATCACATCGTGGGCGTGTCGGGGACCGGGAGCAATTTCTGTGCGGCTGGCGACAGTGTCTACGTGCGTCGCAAGGGGGTCTGTTATCGACTTGACGCGGCTACCGGCAAGGTGCTGGGCACGTTTGAGGCTCCGGATCACGCAGATGGCAAGAAGGCGCTTTGGGGCCACATTGCGTGTGAAAACGGGTTGCTGTTTGGTTCGTTGATCGACGAGCAGCACATTGTGCGGCATGCCTGGCGTCCGGCGGACATGAGTCGATTGTTCACCGAGTCGAAGACGTTTTTCGTGATGGACGCCAAGACGGGCAAGCTGAAGTGGCGTTACGACGCCAGGGAGTCGATCCGCCACAACGCGATTGCGATCGGTGACGGGCGGGTGTTCCTGATCGACCGTCCGCGTGCTCTCGGCGATCTGCTGGATCAGAAAGCGGCTCGTCGCGGCGTGGCCGACGGCAAGCCACTGGTGCATGCCACCGGAGAACTTGTGTGCCTGGACGCCCAAACGGGCAAGCCGGCTTGGCAGAACAGGAAGGACATCTTCGGCACCGTGTTGGTCTTCAGCGAGCAGCACGACATGCTGTTGATGAGTTACCAGTCGACGCGGTTCAAGTTGCCGTCGGAGGTTGGTGGCCGGATGGCGGTGTTCCGGGCCAGCGAGGGGTACCGGGCCTGGGACAAGAAGGTCAGCTACATCACTCGACCGCTGGTCAACGATCGTACGATTATCACTCAGCCGGCTCGCCTGGACCTGTTGACCGGTGAGGACGAGCCGTGGACATTCAAGCGATCCTACGGCTGCGGTCAATTGGCCGGTTCAAAGAACCTGTTGCTGTTCCGATCGGCGACGGTCGGCTACGTCGATTTCACTCGCAGCGTGGGGACCGAGAACTTTGGCGGGATCCGGCCGGGGTGCTGGGTCAATGCCTTGCCGGCCGGTGGGCTGGTGTTCATCCCCGATGCTTCGGCCGGCTGTCGCTGCAGCTACCAGAACCGATCCTGGATCGCGTTGCAGGGACCTGACGATGCGTTATCGGGTGGAGACTGAAGAGGGTCGTTCTCTCCCAGGGATGCTCGGGATGACACATGCTGCGATTGTTCGGCAAAGCCACCGCCGTGTTTCAATGGGCAACCGACTCATGATTCCTCGCCCGTGGGTGTTTTGGTAGTCTGGGTGCAGTGGCATCGGTATCTCGGTCAAAGGCTACGGCACATGTGTGGCATCGTCGGACTGCTGATCAGACGACCCGAGTTGAGAGAGTCGCTGGGCGAGTTGGCCGTACCGATGCTTGATTGCATGGGTGATCGCGGTCCCGATTCGGCCGGGTTGGCGGTGTTTGACCAGCAGGCCGGTGTGGCAGGGCTGGGTTTCAGCCTGTACTGGCACGATGGGGTTCCGGACTGGGACGCGGTTCTGGAGCATCATCGTGAAGCCTTCGGCGAGATTGGTGACGTGACGCTTGATGCCAATGGTGACAATGCGTTGTTGCGGAGTCCGGCGGTTGCGTCTGCTGTGGTCGGTTGGCTGAGCGATCACTGGCGGTGTGTCGATCTGTTGTCGGTGGGACAGAGTATCCGGTTGTTCAAGGACAAGGGTCATCCGCGAGAGATCGCGGCGCGGTATCGATTCGAGTCACTCACGGGCAGTCACCTGGTGGGCCATACGCGGATGGCCACCGAATCGATGGTCTCTCCGGCCCATGCTCACCCCTTCACTGCCGGCGAGGACTTCTGCCTGGTTCACAACGGGTCTCTGTCGAACCCCAACAGTGTGCGGCGTCGCTTGCAGCGGAGGGGGATCAAATTCGAGACGGACAATGACACCGAAGCGGGGTGTCGGTACCTGGAATGGCGGATGCGTGAAGGTGACAGTCTTGAGGAAGCGATCGAGAGTTCGTTTGCGGAACTCGACGGGTTCTTCACCTTCCTGATGGCGACGGCCGAGAAGATGGTATTGGTTCGTGACGCGTTTGCCTGCAAGCCGGCGGTGGTGGCCGAGACCGACGATTACGTGGCGGTCGCATCCGAGTTCCGCGCGTTGGCTCATTTGCCCGGAGTCGCCCAAGCGGATGTCTACGAACCGGCTCCGAAAGTGATCCACTCATGGTCAGTCGTCGAAGCGGGAGCTCCGCAGACGACGGCGGTGGTGTCATGAGCGATCTGATGGAGTTCGACCTGTCTCGGGTCAGTGTGCGAGAGTTGAACCGTTACCTGCATGCGGATCTTCCGGGTTCGGGAGTCGATCGCGTCAGGATTTCCAACCCCAACGGCCTGCACAGTCTTGCCGTGGGTTTGGACTGCGAGGTGGAGATCGAGATCGCGGGTCACGCCGGTTATTTCATTGCGGGGATGAACAAGTTGGCGAATGTGACCGTCGAGGGCAACGTGGGCTGGAGCGTGGGCGAGAACATGATGTCGGGCGAGGTGATTGTCCGTGGCCACGCCAGCGAATCGGCCGGTGCATCGGCTCGAGGCGGCTTGCTGGTGATCGACGGAAACGCTTCGAGCCGTTGCGGCATCTCGTTGAAGGGAGGCCGTGTGGTGGTGGCCGGCGACGTCGGTCACTTTTCGGCCTTCATGGCTCAGGCTGGCACGATGGTCGTCTGTGGCAACGCCGGAGCGAATCTCGGCGATTCGCTCTACGAAGCCGTTCTCTACGTCGGCGGTGCGATCGACAGCCTGGGTGCCGACGCACGTGAGGAGCCGTTGGAGGCTTCGGATGTCGAGTTGTTGAAGGGTTTGCTGGGCGAAGCGGGTGTTGAGGCGAACGCGGAGAACTTTCGGCGAGTCGCTTCGTCTCGGTCGCTGTATCACTGGAATTCCGAGGCACACCAGGAGTACTAGGTCGCGTGAACGATCGATCCCCCGATGACCGGCAGTTGCCGGGTCCACCGTCCGATTTGGCTGGCGGTCCCGAGCCTCAGGAACCCAGCGCGTCGTTCGACAGCGACGTGATGGCCTACATCCGCCGAGCCACTCAGTGCGGGCTCTACGACATCCGCGGCATGGGAGCGAAGCGGCGGTTGCCGACGTTCGATGACCTGGTCTTCCTGACCGCTTCGGCGTCGCGCTATCCACTCGAGGGATACCGCGAGCAATGTTCGTCGCGGACGGTGCTGGGTGCACGGTTCGCCAGTCGGCCGATCGAGTTGGACATCCCGATCACGATTGCCGGCATGAGTTTCGGGTCGCTGTCGGCGTCGGCGAAGGACGCCTTGGGTCGAGCGGCCAGTGCGATGGGGACATCGACAACGACGGGCGACGGCGGGATGACGCCCGAGGAACGTGAGTCGTCCAAGACTCTGGTCTACCAGTGCCTGCCGAGTCGTTACGGCTTCAATCCTGATGATCTGCGGGCGGCCGACGCGATCGAGATCGTGTTGGGCCAGGGAGCGAAGCCGGGTGGTGGAGGGATGCTGTTGGGGCAAAAGGTCAGTTCGCGTGTGGCGGGCATGAGAACTTTGCCCGAGGGGATTGACCAGCGGTCGGCCTGTCGGCATCCGGACTGGACCGGGCCCGATGACCTGGCGATCAAGATCGAGGAGTTGCGAGAGATCACCGATTGGGAGAAGCCGATCTACGTCAAGATGGGAGCCACACGGGTCGTGGATGACGTCAAGCTGGCGGTCAAGGCGGGTGCCGACGTGGTGGTGATCGACGGCATGCAGGGAGGCACCGCGGCCACTCAGCAGGTCTTCATCGAACACACCGGCATCCCCACATTGGCGGCACTGCCGCTGGCGGTCGAAGCGCTCGAAGAGATGGACATGGTCGAAGATGTGGGACTAATCATTTCCGGTGGCATTCGCACCGGAGCGGATGTCGCCAAGGCATTGGCCCTGGGGGCCGATGCGGTCTCGATCGGCCAGGCGGCGTTGATCGCCCTGGGTTGCAACAACCGGTGTTACCACGACGCTGCGGAGGGCTGGGTCGATGTGGAGGACGACTACCGACAACTGGGGGCGACACCCGGCTGCTGTCACCACTGCCATACCGGACTGTGCCCGGTGGGGATTACCACTCAGGACCAACACCTCGAACAGCGATTGCACCCCGAAACAGCGGCCGGCTGGGTTCGTAACTACCTGCAGGTGGTGAACATGGAGGTGACGACATTGGCGCGAGCCTGCGGCAAGAGCGACGTGCACCATTTGGAACGTGAGGACCTGGCGGCGTTGACGATCGAAGCGGCGGCGATGGCCCGTGTTCCGCTGGCCGGTACGTCCTGGGTGCCGGGTCGTTGAACCGGGTCGTTGGCTGCGTGGCATGGGTTGGGATCGAGCGGTAGAATGAGCGGCTTGGTGTGACTGAATTGAGAGGCCAGCTGGGGAGGGGTGGCGGAGATGACGACTCGGGAGGAGATCAGGTCGAGGATCGAGCAGGACGGGATCGAGTTTCTGCTTGTCCAGTTCGTCGATCTCAACGGCAGTGCCAAGGTCAAGATGGTGCCGGTCGACGAGTTGGACAGCTGCATCGACAGTGGTGCCGGGTTTGCTGGAGCCGCCCTGTGGGGTCTTGGCCAAGGTCCTCACGACCACGACATGCTGGCGCGTGTCGACCTGGACAGTTACACGCCCTTGCCGTGGAAGCCGAACACCGCCCGATTGGCGAGCAACCTGTACGTCGACGGTGAGCCTCATCCCTATTGTCCCCGGACCAACCTGAAACGCGTCCTCGATTCGGCTCGCGAACAGGGTTACGTCTTCAACGTGGGGATGGAGCCGGAGCACTTTCTGGTCGTTCGCAACGAGGACGGATCGATTTCGCCGTGGGATCCCGGTGCGGTCGATCATCTCGAAAAGCCGTGTTACGACTTTCGCTCGATGGCTCCGGCGATGGACTATCTGCAGGACCTGATCACGTCGCTCAATTCACTCGACTGGGGTGTCTACCAGGCCGATCACGAGGACGGGAACGGTCAGTACGAGGTCAACTTCGATTACGAGGACGCGTTGACCACATCGGATCGCATCATATTTTTCAGGATGGCCAGTTCACAGATTGCCGCCAAGTACGGTGCGATTGCGACTCACATGCCCAAGCCGTTCTCCGAGCGAACCGGCAGTGGTTTGCACGTGCATTTCCATATTGCCGATGCCGAGACGGGTGACAACCTGTTTCTGGACGAAGCTGACTCGCGAGGTCTGGGCTTGTCGCAGTTCGCCTATCACTTCCTGGGCGGTGTGCTCGAACACGCCGAGGCCCTGATCGCTGTCACCTGTCCGACGGTCAACTGTTACAAGCGTCTGAAACTCGGATCGGGTCTTCAGGGCAGCCGTTCGGGTTTCACCTGGACTCCGGCTTTTGTTAGCTACGGCGACAACAATCGGACTCAGATGATCCGCACGGCCGGCCCGGGTCATGTCGAGGACCGCACGGTGTCGGCTGGTTGCAACCCGTACCTGGGGTTGGCCGCTTATCTGGCCGCAGGGTTGGATGGCGTCAAGAACCAGATCGAGCCTGGCGAGCCCAACCTGGGGAATCTGTACGAGAAGACTCTCGAAGAGATCGCGGCATCAGGGATCAGCATCCTGCCGCAGTCGTTGGGCGAATCGTTGGCGGCACTCAGGGAGGACGAGGTGGTGCGAGGTGGATTGGGAGTGATCGCCGACGAGTTCATCGACGTAAAGACTCGCGAGTTGCAGACCAGCGAGCACGAGGTCACGTCGTGGGAAATTGATCGGTATCTGACTCAGCTCTAACACGTTGTTGAATCATTTGGGCTGGTTCAACAGCCAGCCCGGCGTGCGAGCCAGCAGGGGACAGACATTGTGTCGTTGATGATTGAGTGTCCGCACTGCCAGCGGCGTCCGGTGGGCGAATTCCACTTTGGCGGTCCCGTGCGCGAGCGGCCTGCTGCCGAGGGTTCGACCGACGAGTGGATTGCCTATACCTATGACCAGCCCAACCGGCGGGGCGTGCAGTGGGAGTGGTGGTTCCACCGCTCCGCCTGCCGGCAGTGGTTCCTGGTCCGCCGGGACACTCGGACCAATCAGCACCTCGAATCGGCTCTTCCTGGCGAATTGGACACGGCGGTCGGGGGTGTGGGCGCGGACGGAGGCGAGGGCGGAGATGAGTAGTCTTGGCGACTCGGTGACATTCACCTTCGACGGTCGGTCGATCACGGCTCGTCCCGGTCAGAGCATAGCCGGAGCTCTTCACGAGTCGGGCATTCACGTATTGTCTCGAAGTTTCAAGTACCATCGTCCTCGGGGGTTGTTCTGTGCCACGGGTCGCTGCCCGAACTGTCTGTGCACGGTCGACGGCGATGCGAACGTGCGGACGTGTGTGACTGGTGCGGCGGAGGGTATGTCGGTTCGCAGCCAGAACGCGTGGCCCAGTTTGAAGTTCGACGTATTGAGCGTGCTGGACCGTTTGCACCGCTGGATGCCGGTCGGTTTCTATTACCGCGTGATGCACAAGCCTCGGTTCCTGTGGCCGTTTTTCGAGTCGATCGTGCGTCGCATTGCGGGATTGGGGCGAATCGACCTCGAGTCGGGAGATCGCCGTCGCTACGACCGGCAGACTCTTCACAGTGACGTTGTGGTGATCGGCGGAGGCTGGGCTGGTCTGCACGCTGCGATCGAGGCGTCGCGTCGAGGCCGTGACGTGACCCTGGTGGACGACGGCCAGGAATTGGGTGGTCATTTGTTGGGGAGTCCTGCCGAGCAGGTGAAGTTGGAAGCGAGTTTCGAGGCGACGATCCAGTTGGTGCTCGAGGATCCTCGGATCCGCGTGTTGCAGGGGGCGACGGCGTTTGGGTGTTACGAGGACCGTCTGGTGGCGGTCCGGATGGGTGATCGTCTGATACGTTTGCGTGCCGGCCAGGTGGTGGTCGCCACCGGTGGTTGGGAGCGGCCACTGGTGTTTCCGGGCAACGACCGGCCGGGCGTCTTGTTGGCTGGCGGTGTTCAGAGGCTGTTGTGGCGTGATGGTTGCCAGTTTCCCGGCACGGCGGTTGTGGTGACCGACAATGCCAGCGGTTACCTGGTGGCGGCGTCTCTGGCAGCGTCCGGGACGCAAATTGCGGCGGTCATCGACCACAACCCGACCCCGTCGGGGCCAGTCGGCAACCTGGCGGTGCGGACGTCGTCCACGGTCCATTCGGTTCGTGGCCGGCGGCACGTGACGGCAGCGACTGTCGGGCCGCTTGAAGGGGACGAGTCGGCGACCGAGATCATTGCTTGCCGGTGGGTGGTCCAGGCGGTCGGTTTCACCACCGCATCGGGCCTGCTGGCTCAGGCCGGATGTCGCTTGGTCTACGACGAGTCGCGAGACCTGTATCGTGCCGATCGGCTGGTCGAAGGGTACCGTGCGGCGGGTTCGGTCAACGGCACGTTCGATGTGGAAGCCTGTGCTCGCGAAGGTCGATTGGCGGGCGAAGTGGCGGCCGAGGGGACTGGTGGCGGTTCGATCGATCTGTTGCCCGTCGACACGGTTGTGCTCGCCAGGCGTCCACCGGTCGGCAAGAAGGCGTTCGTGTGCCTGTGCGAGGATGTAACCGAACAGGATTTGTTCGATGCGGTCGCGGAGGGCTTTTCGAACATCGAGACACTCAAGCGGTATTCCACCGTCTGCATGGGCCCGTGTCAGGGCAAGATGTGCCAGGCCAGTTCGATCGACGCGTGTGCCCGTGCCAACGGGGCATCGATTGCCGAGACCGGTCGGACGACCGCTCGGCCTCCAGACCAGCCGGTCCCCCTGGGAGTACTCGCCGGCCGGGCTCCTCACAGACATCTCACCCGCCGCACGGCTTTGCACGACTGGCACGTCGAAGCGGGAGCGGTGTTTCTGGACTCGGGAGCCTGGAAGCGTCCCGAGTCGTACGGGGACGCATTGGCCGAGTACCGTGCCGTGCGGGATGGTGTCGGGCTGATCGACGTGTCGACTCTGGGCAAACTCGAATTGCGTGGCATAGACGTGGCTAAGTTCCTTGAGTTTGTCTACCCGAACCGGTTTTCCGGTTTGCCGGTTGGGAGGGTGCGGTACGGAGTGATCTGCGACGAGTCGGGGATCATCCTGGACGACGGCACGATTGCGAAGTTGGATGAGGACCGTTGGTTCTTGACCACGACGACAGGCAACGCCGACGGAGTCGACAGCTGGTTCCGCTGGTGGTTGGCCACTCGACCCGACTGGGACATTGGTCTGACGAACATCAGCGGCGCGATGGCGGCAATGAACCTGGCTGGTCCTCAGAGTCGCGAGGTGCTACGGGCCGTCTGCGACGGCGACGTATCGACCGACGAGATGCCTTACATGGCGGCTCGACGGCTGATTGTAGCCGGCGTGGACGCGATCGTGTTGCGACTTGGGTTTGTCGGAGAACTGGGTTACGAGATCCACGTTCCCACTCAGGTTGCAGAACACGTTTGGCGCGAATTGATGGCGGCTGGAGCCGCATGGGGCATTTGTCCATTTGGCGTCGAAGCCCAGCGTCGATTGCGACTCGACAAGCAGCATATCTTGGCCGGCCAGGACACCGACGCGTTGTCGAACCCGTTTGACGCCGGTTTGCCGTGGATCGTGAAGCTCGACAAGCCCGATTTTGTCGGCCGGCGGGCTCTGCAGCGGGCGACCGATCGCAAGCCAGGGCAGCAGCTGGTCGGTTTCCGTCTTGAAGGTGACCGAGTGCCCGAGGAACCATCGCTGGTTCTGGTCGACGGGCGACTTGCGGGGCGGGTCACCAGTTCACGATATTCTCCGGTGGCCGGAGCGACTGTGGGGCTGGCGTGGGTGCCGGCCGAGTTGGCTGAAAACGGATGCGAGATTCCGATCCAGATCGACGGTCAGCTGGTCAACGCCGTCGTGCAGCGAGAACCGTTCTACGATCCTGAAGGAGCGAGGCTTCGTAGCTGAGGAGCCATGGACCCCAACGACATGATGCCATCACCCAGTTCCCAATCGTCGCCCGTGTCTCGCGGACCCCTTGTCGTCTGGCATCGACGTGCCGGTGGTCATACCGAGACGATCGGCGGTTGGGAGGTTTGTACCAGCCATCCCGGGTCGGACGACGTGGATGTGTTTGAAGACAACGTGCTGCTGGACTGGTCGCATCGGTCGGTGTTCGAGTTGAGTGGTCCGCGGACGGGTGAGCTGGTGAGTGGCCTGGTGGGGAGTGACGTGGCGGTGACTCGGATGGGAGCCGGTCGAGCGGGAATCGTTTGCCGTCTGACGCCGGACCGGGCGATTATTTTTGGCGACGTGGGTCCGGGCATGGTCGACGATCCGGCGGCTTTGGACGTGACCGGTGGCTGGTCCACGATCGTGCTGTCGGGTCCCGATGCGATCAATATCTTGTCGTTGCTCTCCACAACCGATCTCCGCACCCGCTCGATGCCGGTGGCCGCCTGTCGGCAGGGTCCGGTCGCGGGCATCAATACTCTGCTGTGCCACTTTGCCGGTCACTGGGAACTGCACGCCTGCCCCGATTCGGTTCTCTCGCTGTGGGACGCTCTGCTCGACACCGGCTTGGCGTACGGTTTGCGAGTTGTCGGAGCCGAGTTGTTGGGCGACGTGGTGACGGTCGGCGGAGCGGACCCCGATGAAGCGACTGGTCGGGAGATGTCAACGTGACGCAACCGATGTGGCGAACTCACGAACTTGAAGACGCCTACGATGTGGTGATCATCGGTGGCGGGTTGCATGGTTTGGCGACGGCGTATTACCTGGCGTGTCAGGGCGTGACGAATGTCGCGGTGCTGGAAGCTCGTTATCTCGGTTTTGGCGGATCGGGCCGCAACACGGCGATCATCCGTTCGAATTACCGGACTCCCGAGGGCATCGCCTTCTACGATCACTCGGTCAAGTTGTACGAAAACCTGGCTGGTGAACTCGACTACAACATCATGTTTTCGCAACGCGGCCACCTGACATTGGCTCATAACGAGCGAGGTGTCAGTGGTTTACGTGAACGGGCCTTGACGAACCAGCTGTGCGGAGTCGACTCGAGGCTGATTTTTCCTGACGAGATCCAGCGGCTGGTTCCCGAAATGCAGTTGGCGGGTTCGTTGCGGCATCCAGTGATGGCGGCGTTGTATCACCCATCCGGCGGCATTATCCGTCACGACGCGGTCGTCTGGGCCTACGCTCGGGGTGCCGACGCGGCGGGGGTCCACGTGCATCAGCTGACCGAGGTGCAGGGTCTCGAGCGGAGCGACGGGGCGATCAGCGGTGTCGTGACCAACCGGGGCCGGATTCGGACTGGCACGGTGGTCAACGCGACGGCCGGTTATGCGGGGACGATTGCCGAGATGGTCGACCGACAGCTTCCTCTCGAGACGCACCCGCTGCAGGCGATGGTCACCGAGCCATTGAAGCCGTGGCTGCATTCGGTGATCGTCAGTTCAACATTGCACGTCTATGTATCGCAGACGGACCGTGGCGAGTTGGTGATTGGAGCCGAGGTGGACGACTATGCGAGTTACTCGTTGCGTGGCACGTTGCCCTTTGCCGAGAGTGCCGCGACTCATTTGCTCGAGTTGTTCCCATTCCTGGCCAACGTGCGGATGCTCAGGCAGTGGGCCGGTCTGTGCGACATGACGCCCGATTACTCGCCGATCATCGGCGAAGATCCTCGGGTGCCGGGCCTGTTCATGACAGTCGGTTGGGGGACCTACGGTTTCAAGGCGGGGCCGGCGTCGGGTCAGTTGTTGGCCGAGATGATCGCCAGTGGTCGGACGCCAAGTCTGCTCGAGCCATTTGCTCTGGATCGGTTTGCCGAGGATCGTCTGGTGGGCGAGAAGGCGGCGGCGAGCGTATCTCACTAGGGTTGCTGCCGGGTCCGAATCTACAGCGACCAGCCTTTACGGTACTTACGTTTGACGATCGCAGCGGCTTCGGGGCAGTCGACGGCTGTGGCCGTGGCGGTGTCCCAAGTGATCGGTTTTTGACCGAGTCGATAGCTGAGATTGCCCAGGTGTCCGCATTCGCTGAGCAGCGCACCGTAGCGAAAGTTGCAGGTGGTGTTGGTATTGCCGCTGCGGATGGCCTGCAGGAACTCGTTGTGGTGTCCGACCGAGTCGGTGATGGTGGGTGGGACCGGGCTGGCCTGTTTGCCGGCGGCCATGAACAGTTTGCGTGTGGTGTAGTCGGCGAGCAGGCGTCCGTCGGAGCCTTCGAACAGCACGGCCGAGCCCTTGCCGTAGGATTCGGCTCCCTTGGGCTTCCAGCCACCGTGGTACCAGGTGACATGCACGGCCGGTTTTGCGGCGGTGGCATCGAAGTGGTAGTCGACCTTCATGCGGTTTGGGCACTGGTTGTCGCCGTCGTGACCTTTTTCGCCTGTGGCGTGGATGCGGTTGGGGTACTTCAGTCCCAGAGCCCAGAACGGGAGATCCATGTAGTGGCAGACGAAGTCGGCGAGTTGCCCTCCGCCAAAGTCCCACCAGTAGCGCCAATTGAAGTGGAAATGTGAAGTGTGGTAGGGGCGGTGCGGTGCGGGGCCGAGCCAGAGGTCGTAGTTGATGTGTTTGGGTGGTTGGCTGGCTTGGACCCGTTGCCCGACCCGAACGCCTCCACCCTGCCAGACGTGCACTCGCCGCACCTCGCCGATCGATCCACTCTGGATTGTTTCGACCACGCGGCGGTAGTTGTTCAGCGGGTGGTTGTGGATCTGGTTGCCCATTTGCGTGACGGCTTTTCGTTTGGCAGTCAGTTGCGAGATGACACGGGCTTCGTGAATCGAGTGCGTCAGTGGTTTTTCGCAGTAGACGGCCAAGCCGCGTTTCAGGGCGGCGACGACGGGGATGGCGTGCATGTGGTCGGGTGTACTGACGACGACTCCGTCGAGGTCCTTGATGTCCAGGACGCGGCGGAAGTCGTCGGTCGTGGTGGCCTGCTTGTGCTTGGCGGCAGCGGCGGCGAGGCGATTCGAGTCGATATCGCACAGCGCCACGATGTTTTCACCGGCGACTCCGGCCAGGTTGCTGGCTCCACGTCCGGCGACACCGATGACGGCGAGATTGAGTTTTTCGTTGGCGCTGCGTTTGTCGGCTGCGGCGGACGTGTTGGTGGTCCAGTTGCCGGTCAGAGGCAGCGTGGTACCGGCGGCGACTGCGGCTTGCAGGAAGTTGCGACGGGTGGTGCGGGTGACCATGGCAGACAGCTCCGGTTGAAGATAGATCGAACCCATTCGACTCGATTACCGGTGCGAACGCAATGTGGTTGCAAGGCTAGTCGCCGTCGCCGAGTGCGGCTTCGAGTTCGGTGAGCAGTTGATCGAGTCGGAAAGGTTTGTAGAGCACGGCCTTGAGGCCACCGGCCTGCCGGGCTTTGACGATCGAGTGTGTCGGGTCGTAGCCGAAGCCGGTCATCAGGATTACCGGCACGCTGTCGTTGATCTCTCTGAGTTTGGAGAAGCATTCGTAGCCGGTCATGTCTTCGAGTCGGATGTCGGCGACGACGGTGTCGTAGTGGGACTGTCTGAGCATGAGGCAGGCTTCGTCGCCGTTGTGAGCGGTTTCGACATTGCAGCCGTATCGTTCGAGCAGTTCGTGAGCAGCTCGTCGGATCGAATCGTCTCCGTCGACAAACAGCACGCGTTTGTCTCGGATCAGCGGTCGTTGCTGTCGTGCGGGCGGCGGCAGGTGGCTGCGGCGTGGCGCTATCGACTCGCCGACCTCGTGCACCAGTTGCTTGATCTCGCGTGTGTGATCGAGAATCTGGTTCAGGCGTTGGCAGACGGTGGGTTCGTGGCCGATGTATCGTTCGAGGACCCAGACGGCGTCGTTGATGATGGCATCGACCGGCCCGGCGACTTCTCGCAGAAGCCGGTCGGTGCTTTCCGTGATCGTTGTGGCTTTTTCGGCGACGAGCAATTCAAGAGTATTGAGTGCGACGGAGAGTTCTCGGCCAAAGAGTTCCAGGAACTGCAGGTCGTCTTCGGAGAACGCACCTGGCTTGGGACTTTCGACATTGAAGGTGCCGAGTATTTCGTCGTGGAGCATCAGCGGCACGGTCAGCGAGCTACGGGCGTCGGGGGCACCGACCAGGTACAGCGGGTCGCTCTCGGTGTCTTCACACAGGTAACTTTTGCCCGTGGCCGCCACGAAACCGGTCACTCCGTTTCCTTCGGGCCGAGCGAACAGTTTGCGTTCGGCGGCTTCGTCGACCATGCCAAGGATCAGCAGAGGTGTCAGTTCGAGCGTGCCCGGTTCGGTCAGTCGGATTTCGAGGTTTTCGTATTCGAGCAGGTCTCGGGTGAAGTGCGAGATCTTGGCCTTGAGCAGTTCGATACGATCCTCGACGCTCATTTCGAGAATTTCCTGCGGCATCAGGTCACCGAGTTCGAGACCGGCCTGGTGAATGGCGTTGAGTTTGTCCTGTTGCTGGACCTGAGTGGAAACGTCGCGGACGAGTGCGACGAGTGATTGAATGGCGTCGGGGCCGGCGGGGGGATCGGCTTTCGAGTCGATCAGCGGAGTGACGTGGACGTCGTAGAACCGTTTCTCGTCGATCTTCAGCGTGCTACGAGCCGGTTCGCCTCGGCCGATCGCCGTGTGGAACGGGCAGAGATCGGGGCCGAGGATTTCGGGGGTCCCCAGCAGGTCGTAGAAGCTTTCGCCGATCGGCAACCTGTCCCACTGCGCCAGTTCGCGCAAACGGTCGTTGCACCATGTAATTTCGAGCGAGGGGTCGAGAACGGCCACTCCGGCCGGCAATTGTTCGAGCACCTCGCTCAGTGCCATCTGCGACACCGCACTGGACTCCGCCTGGGATCAGCAAGATCGCGAGATTATAGGACTGCCGAGGGCCGTACGGCAACAGGATCTGGTACGGAATGAGCGTGTTGGTGCAGAATAAATCGTCGGCCGTGCGGCGTCAGACTCCAGAGCGAATGAACAACTCGTCACCGTCCTGAACGACATAGTCCTTTCCTTCGACGTGCCATAACCCTGCCGCCTTGACTTCCTTCTCGCTTCCCAATTCCAACAGCTTGTCACAAGGAGTCACTTCGGCCCGGATGAAGCCTCGGGCGAGGTCCGAGTGAATCGAGTCGGCGGCATCGACGGCGGTTGCACCGCGTCTGAGCAGCCACGCGTGCACTTCTGTTTCGGCACAGGTGTAGAATGTGATCAGATCGGCGGTCTTGAGGATCGACTGCATCAGTTCGTTACGGCAGCTGCCCGAGAGGCCGAGTTCCGAGGCCATCTCGATCCGGTCGTCATCATCGAGCGCTTCGAGTTCCAGTTCCAAGCCCACCGCGGCAGCCATCACCTGGTGGCCGGCGGTTTCGAGTGTTTCGACGATTTGTTCCGAGGCATCGGGTTCGGCGGTGTTGATCAGGATGAGGCGTTTCTTGGTGGTCAGCAGGGAAAAGGACCTGGTGACCTTGAGTTGAACTTCGCTGAGTTCGAGGCCATTGAGGTTGAGGTTGTTTTCCAGCGCGTCGGCGATCGGCCGCAGTGCTTCGAGTTCCGCCTGCAATTCGTCTCGATCGGGCCGCGGCTTTTTGGCGTCGACTTCGAGCCGTTTGACTCGGTTCGAGACAATCTGCAGGTCGGCCAGGGCCAGTTCTTCGCTGAAGCGTTGGACTTCGTCCAGGGCGTCGACGTCGTGGAAGGTTCCGACAACCTGCACCAGCGCCTGGGCTTCTCGGATCACCGCGAGCCTTTGCGGATTGACTTCCTGTTGTTTTCGATCGAGTCCGGGCGTGTCGAGCAGTTCGATACGGGCGGGGACTTCCTTACCCGGTCGGTAGTGTTCCAGCAACTGGTCGAATCGCGGGTCGGCGACGATGGCCTGGCCGACCTGTCCGGTGTGGGCCTTGGCCGGGTCCGGTGCCATGCCTGTGAGCAGCTCGAACACCGTGCTCTTACCGCTTCCCTGAAATCCAACGAGTCCGGTCTTCATGCTGATGACTCAGTAAAAGCTGCCGCCGCCCGATGCGGGGAAGGCGTCGCGGTAGTGGACGATGTGAGGTTCTGGAGAGTCGGAGGCCGGTTGGGGCGGGTCGTTCTGGTTGGTCAGGACGATGCTGACAACATCGAAGCGGGCGGGGCAATCGAGCAGGTGTTGGGACTTGAGATAGGCGAGTGCGAGGCGTGTGAGTCGTCGTTGCTTGGCCGAAGTGATCGACTCGAAGGGAGCACCCGCCCGGTCACCTCGACGAGTCTTGACTTCCACAAAGACCAGTGTCTCGCCATCGCGGCAGATCAGGTCGATTTCACCCTGTCGAGTGCGGTGTCGGCGTTGGACGACTGTCATGCCTTGGTCGACGAGGTGTCGTTCGGCCAGTTTCTCTCCGTGTTCACCCAGTCCCGTGTTTCGTCGGTCTATCATCGGACCTCTTCCTTGTCAGGTCCTCGATCCCCTGCCGACTCGAAGCACTCCTTATGGTTGTCTCTGGATTAGCAACAATCCAGAGGTGTGGGTTTGCCGAACGGATTCGGGTGAATCCGCCTATTCCTCGGCCGCCGTCTCGGTGTCCGCGTCTTCGGTCTCTTGAACTGCCGCATCCTCGGCAACCGGTACCTCGTCGATAATCGGTTCTTCCTCGGGAGCCACCGTGCCGGGCACGATGACTCGTCGTTCGGCCAGCCGGGTCTTCTTGCCGATTCGGTCGCGGAGATAAAACAGCTTGGCTCGACGGGTCTTTCCGTGTCGCTTGATCTCGAGTTTGGCGATTTTGGGCGAGTGGATCGGGAAGGTTCGTTCGACACCCTCGCCCGAGACGATCCGTCGGACGGTGAATGTTTCGCGAGTCCCACCGCCGCGTCGAGCGATCACCACGCCGGTGAACACCTGGACACGCTCCTTGTTGCCTTCGAGGATCCGCGTGTGTACGTCAACCGTGTCGCCGACCTCGAACTGCAGCGGGTTGTCCCGCAAACTCGATTCCTCGGCGTGCTTGAGTAGATCTTGCCTGGACGTCATCGATTCCATCCCGTCATCTGGGTTGTTGTGTGTTGTGTAGTCGCGTGGTGTGTAGATGTATCTTGAGTTTCCGTGGTCTAGTGGAGCACTGGGTTTTGAGTGTGTGTGCAAGCGAGATCGGCTTGGTCGGTTGCGAGCGGGGCGGGTATCGATCCGAGTAAGTCGGGTCGGCGATCCCTGGTTCTGGAGAGGCTTTGGTCCTGTCGCCAGCGGGCGATGTCCTCGTGGTTTCCCGAGAGGAGTACGTCGGGCACGTGCATTCCGCGGAACTCGCGAGGCCGTGTGTACTGTGGGTGTTCGAGCCGTCCGGATTCGGCGAACGAGTCGTACTGGTGTGAGGTTTCTTCGCCGAGCACACCGGGGACGAGTCGGATGGCCGAATCGATGACAAGCATTGCCGGAACTTCGCCTCCGTTGGTCACGAAGTCACCGACCGAGATTTCCAGTGGCTGCAATCCTTCGCGGATCCGGTCGTCAAAGCCCTCGTAGCGACCGCACAGAAGCAGCAGCCGTGGCGTGGCTGCGAGGTCTTCGACGAGCTTATGAGTCAGTGGTTGGCCCTGAGGAGACAGCATCACGAGTTGGCCGGGTTTACGGGCGTCGGCCTGAACTGCCTCGACGGCGTCGAAGACCGGCTGACACGACAGCAGCATGCCGGGACCGCCACCGAACGGCTTGTCGTCGACCGAATGGTGCCGGTCGGTCGCCCAGTCGCGGAAGTTCCACAGCCGCACGTCGACCAAGCCCCGATCAATCGCCAGCTTCAGCAGGCTTTGCTCGAGGTACCCCGAGAAGATCTCGGGGAACAGCGTCAGGACATCAAAGCGGATGCGAGATGACATGATCGAATCGCGTCTGAGGGAAGTGTTGTCGACGGGCCTGCGGCGGTCACAACCGCCGACCGATCAACTTTCCTCGCCAGCCTCCTCTGTTGCTTCACCACTCGCAGCGTCTTCTTCGGCCGGAGCGTCTTCTTCGGCCGGAGC
>CAVOEV010000071.1:0-19444 GCA_963694825.1 Planctomycetota bacterium | reverse complement strand
TGGCTGTGTCCGCTGCCACATCGCGAGGGAATACCAACTGCTGCAGGCGTTCCACGACAAGACCTTCACGCGACGCGAACTCTTCCGCTTCCCGCCTCCGGAAACTCTCGGAGTCACACTCGATCGCGAACATGGACATCGAGTCAAGAGCGTCGAACCGAAATCGGTGGCGGACACCGCTGGAATTCAACCCGGCGACCTGGTCACCTCGGTCGACAATGTCCCGGTTCACTCGGAATACGACATCCGCTTCGCACTGGATCGGACAACCGAAACAACACGCACCGGACGACCAATCGCCTGGACGATCCAACGAAACTCGGCCAACAGCACAACCCGCACCGTCAACGTCTCGCTGACACCGAAACCCGGGTGGTGGGTCTTCGACATCGGTTGGAAAATGTCGCTGCGAAGTGCTCCGTTTCGGACCGGGATGCGAGGCTACAGCCTGGCTCCTTCGCAACGAAAGGACCTGGGAATCTCGTTGGACTTACTCGGAGTGAAAATCTCGAGTGTCTATTCCGACGGCTTTGCCCGCAGCGTCGGACTCCAGAAACGAGACATCGTGGTCGGGATCCCCGAACCGGTCAAACGAGTGCGACTCTTCGACACCTTTCTCGGTCACCTGCTCCGACGACACCAACCCGGCGATACGGTCAAACTGACAGTGCTGCGAAATGGACGCAAAATCACCGTCTCGGGGAAATTCCCCGATTGGTTCACCGACGAAACCTCGGTGCCCTAGATACACACTGTAAAATCGAAGCAGCCTGGTGTCCGAGGTTGACTGAACCCTTGCCGTGGTGTTGAAATTACACTAACAAGAGTCTTCTACCTCGAACGATCGAAGGAATAATGGGCCAAGCAGAATCCAAACAGTACCACTATGAGTTCCCGATGGTGTCGGTCACCGTCGATTGCTGCATCTTCGGATGGGACACCGACGGATTGCACGTGCTGCTGATCGAGCGTGGAGAAGAACCCTACGAAGGGCAGTGGGCGTTGCCCGGAGGATTCCTGCGATCCGGAAGAGAAGACCTCCAGTCGGCTGCTCGACGAGAGCTGGCCGAAGAGACCGGCGTCCGAGTCTCACACCTCGAACAGCTCGGGACCTACGGCGATCCCGACAGGGATCCTCGACCCGAACACATCATCACCGTCGCCTACATCGCCCTGGTCAAACGGATCGATCACAGTCCGCAAGGCGGCTCCGACGCCAGGACGGCCGATTGGATCCCAATCGACAAGTCACGCCGGATGCAGTTGGCCTTCGACCACAACACGATCCTCGCCGACGCCACCAACCGACTCTACGGAAAACTCCGCTACGACCCGCTCGGCTTCAAGCTGCTCCCCAACAAGTTCCCGCTCCGAGACGTCCAGAGACTCTACGAAACCGCCCTCGGTCACGAGGTCGACAAACGCAACTTCCGCAAGAAGCTGCTCGAAATGGACCTGCTCGAAGACACCGACGAAATCGAAACCGACGTCCGCCACCGAGCCGCACGACTCTATCGGTTCAACTGGACCGCCTACCGGGAACGCCAGAAACAAGGCTGGGAATTCGAAATCTAACCACCTCGCCCACCACCATGGTCAGACGCCGCTCGTGGTGAGGCCTGGCCGACTTCCCACAGACACAACAACCAACCCGCTCACTTGCCCGCCGTGATGTTCGACAACTGATCGATCTTGAACCGCGGCTTCCCAGCCCGATCAACCAGACCACTCGCGATCGTCCCGGTCACATAAACCACGTCGTTGTGCTGCAATGCCTCAAGCCGTGGATCATCAGCCAGACTGATGTCTCCACCATAAGGATCGCTTTGGCTCGGAGTCGGAGCGTACAGCAGGTGCCAGGATTTGTCAGCCTTGACGTACTCGACGGTCCCCTTGAACCACGTCGACCCGACCGCGTCGTAGCCATAGTTCGACTCGTTGATCACCGGAGCCGAGGCTCCCTCGACAATCGGCGACGACGACGACGTCCCTGTCAGGTCGAGACGTCGAGGTGTTCCCGGAGCGACGAACCCGGCCGGAGTCGTCGGCTTGGCCTGACCGGCCGCCTTGATCACCTCGCCAGCCGGCTCGGCTGAAGCCGCGTCAGCAGGAATCCGCAACGAAGACGATGAATCGGCCGGATCGTCTCCCGCTTCGGCCGATTCCGCAGCCGCACCGCCCGTCGCCGCATCGGTCGGGTCCTGGTAGACAGGTACCGGCTCAGTCGTCACGGTCGGATTGGGTGTGGCGAGAGTCGGAGGCGTCAGGTTGTTTCCGATGATTCCCGATGGTGTCGCGGCCTGAGGCCCGATCGGGACAACTCCCGGAGGCAAACCCTGGCCGGGATACAGACTGCCCGCTGGTGCAATCGACGGATTGGGCACAGTCGACATCACTTCAGGATAACCCCTGTAGCCAAACGGGCTGTACGAGTAGCAGCCCGAAAGTACGGTGAGGGCGATTGGGGCCAACAGCCCACACACAGCAAATCGGGTCGGTCGATTGGACATCACACACATCCTTGTGATCGTGTTGTTTCGAGTCTCTTCGAGACGTCTTGCAGCGTTGCCAAACGGCTCTGGAGAACTTGAGGAGATCCGCCGCCTTCGGAGAAAGTGGAGGAATGTGAGAGAGGGAGAGCAAGGAGGCAGAATTGTAAAAACCGTGAGTTCTGTGTCCAGAGGAATCTGGCCCATAACCGCACAACCCGCAGCCATTGAACCCCCGGGGAGCGAATGCAAGAATCGGTTGGCAACCGGAGAGGTGACAGAGTGGCCGATTGTGCGGCACTGGAAATGCCGTGTCTCGGGCAACCGGGACCGCGGGTTCGAATCCCGCCCTCTCCGCTTTTTTCCTACAACCGTCAACCTGCCACGCTCACAAACGCCCGCGGCTCACCAATCGTCTCGCATCGCCCCACCGCTGTGGATATGCTGGACCCGGGCCAAGTTGGGCCCTGTTTTTCCGGGACCAGGGTGGCAGCATGACGGTGAGTGAAGACAGGGTGTGGGTCGGCTTTGACCTGGGCGGCACCAAAATGCTGGCCAGCGTCTTCGACAAGTCGTTCGAAGTCATCGGCCGCTCACGCAAATCCACACTCCGCTCCGTCTCACCCAAGAAGAACCTCAAGCGGATCGCCAAGACGATCGACAAGGCACTCGCCGAAGCCGGCCTCGACCGCACGGCGATCCGAGGCATCGGCATCGGATGCCCCGGCCCGGTCGACATGACCGCCGGTGTCGTTCACGAAGCCATCAACCTCGGTTGGCGAAACGTCCCCGTCGGCGATTGGCTCACCGAACAAATGGACTGCCCCGTGCTCGTCGTCAACGACGTCGATGCGGGGGTCTTCGGAGAATACCGTTTCGGATCCGCCCGCGGGTCTCGCTGCGTCGTCGGCATCTTTCCAGGGACCGGCATCGGAGGCGGCTGCATCTATGAAGGACGGATCCTGCGAGGCAACCGGATCACCTGCATGGAAATCGGACACTTCCCGATCGACCCCGGCGGTCCGTCTCGAGGAAACAACCGCAGCCATACACTCGAACACATCTCGAGCCGCCTGTCGATCGCAGCCGCCGCCGCACAAGCCGCCTACCGCGGCCAAGCACCGCACCTCGCTCAACACGTCGGCACCGAAGTGGCCACCATCCGAAGCGGTGCACTCTCGGCCTCCATCCTCAGCGGAGACACCGTGATCGAAGACATTGTCCGCGAGGCGGCCGAGTGGATCGGGATCGCGGCCGCCGGACTCGTCCACCTGCTCGCCCCCGATACCATCGTGCTCGGAGGCGGCATGGTCGAAGCCATGCCCGACCTGTTCCGTGATTCCGTCTCAAAGGGCTGCCAGAAAAACCTGCTCGACTCCTACCGCGACTCGTACCAAATCGTCACGGCCGACCTCGGTGACGACGCCAGTGTGCTCGGAGCCGCCGCCTGGGCCGAAACCGAAATCGTCGATAACACCACACAAGCCGCCTGATCAATACCTCTCTATCATGCCCGATCGCATCACCACCATTCACGACGTGCACCAGCCCACCGATACGCCACTGCAGACCCGAACGGTCGCGGTGATCGACATCGGGTCGTCATCGATCCGGATGGCGATCGGCGAAATCGTCAGCGACGGCGAGATCCGACTCCTCGAATCGCTCTCACGGGACGTCGACCTCGGCAGCGACACCTTCACACGTGGCCGGATTAGACGACGCACGACCGAGGGCTGCGTCAAGGTGCTCGAAAGCTACCGCAAACTGCTCAGAGAATACGGCATCAACAGCCCGGGCCAGGTCCGAGTCGTCGCCACCAGCGCCGTCCGCGAAGCGACCAACCGACTGTCGTTCCAAGACCGGATCTACGTTGCGACCGGATTGGAAATCGAAGCGATTGACGAGGCCGAGGTGAATCGGATCACCTACCTGGGCGTCCAGCCCCTGATCGAAAACCACCCGTCACTCTCAGGAGTGCAGTCGATCGTGACCGAGGTGGGCGGAGGCAGTACCGAGATCCTGTTGGTCCAGGCCGGCGACGTCATCCATTCCAACTCCTACCAACTCGGCTCGCAACGACTCCGAGAATCACTCAAGACTGCACCCCGGGCCTCGGTGGAAGAACTGATGCGAGCCGAAGTGCGTCGCACCATGAATCAGGTCCGGCAGGATGTCCCCTGGCAGGAACCTGTCGAAGTCGTCGCGCTCGGCGGCGACATCCGATTTGCCGCGCGCCAACTGCTGCCCGATTGGAACGCCGACGAACTCGCCTGCCTCCAACTCAAAGACATCTCCAACCTGTGCGACGAATTGCTCGAACGATCCTCCGATGACATCGTTCGCCGCTACCAGGTCAGCTACCCCGACGCCGCGGCCCTCGGACCCGCACTGCTCTGCTACCTCGAACTCGCCAAGTCCTTCGACAAGGACCAACTGTTCGTCTGCAACGTCAACCTGCGGAACGGACTGCTGCGGGAAATGGTGTCCGGAGACGCCTTGAGCGACGATTTTGCCCGACAAGTCACACGCTCGGCCGTCGACCTTGGCCGCAAGTACAGCTTCGACGAATCACACGCTCGACACGTGGCCGGACTCTCCAGAAAACTCTTTCTGCAACTCGAAGAACACCACCAACTCGAACCCCGGTTCGGCATGCTGCTGCACACCGCCGCACTGCTCCACGAAATCGGACGCTTTGTCTCGGACCTCAGCCTCCACAAACACTCGATGTACCTCATTCAACAGAGTGAACTCTTCGGGTTGACCCGCAATGACATGCTGCTGGTCGCGCTGGTGGCACGCTACCACCGAGCCGCCTCGCCCAAACCGTCGCACGTGGGCTACGCGAAACTCAACCGCGACCAACGCATCGCCGTCACAAAACTCTCGGCTCTGCTCCGCGTCGCCATCGCACTCGATTCGTCTCGCAGTGGACGGGTCTCGGAATTCGAATGCAACAACTCGAACGGAAAACTCGTCATCGCCGTCCCCGGCGTCAAGGACCTCTCGATCGAACAACTCACGCTCAACCAGAACGGAATGCTCTTTGAACAGATCTTCGGCAAGTCGGTCCTGCTGCGAGGAGCCTCGTGAACTCGCTTGTTGGAACGACTACCAACGACCCTCGACTGCTCCTCCCCTCGGACTCGACACCATTCTGCCCCGGCCACAACCTCATGCCCGCCCACAACGACCTGTTCATCAACCAAGAACTCAGTTGGCTGGAATTCAACCAGCGCGTGCTCGACGAGTCGGCCGATACGGGCCACCCGCTCCTCGAACGACTCAAGTTCCTCGCCATCACCGCGTCGAACCTGGACGAGTTCTTCATGGTCCGAGTCGGCGGACTGCAGATGGTCGATCGCCAGGGACACGGAAGTCCCGACGCCGTCGGACTGACTCCCGGTCGACAACTCGAATTGATCAATCTGCGGGTCCGGCAAATGATCGCCGACCAGTACGCCCGCTTCAGCAACGAACTCGAACCGGTGCTCGCCGTCGAAGGCATCAGGCGAGTGAGTCTCGATTCGATCGACCCGATGCAGGAAACCATCCTCTCACAAGTCGTCGACGACGAAATCTACTCGGTGCTGACCCCGATGGCCGTGTCGGCCGACGCCGAGTGCCCGTTGCTGCCCGGAGGCTCGCTGTGCGTCTCCGTTCGCCTCGATGACCACCCGGACGGATCGCCCCGCTTCGCTTGGATCCCCTGCGGACACGCCGTCCCGCGACTGCTGACTCTGCCCTCCGATGGCGGCTACGCCTACATGCTGCTCGAAGATGTCATCGCTCGGTCCATCGACAAGTTCTTCCCCGACGAACATGTCCTCGAATGCGTGCCGTTTCGGATCACACGCAACGCCGATCTCAGCCTCCGCGAAGACGAAGCGTCGGACCTGATGGAAGGGATGCAGGAAATCCTCGAAGCACGTAAGGAAAGTCATTGCGTGAGACTCGAGATTGCCGAAGCGGCCGAACAGGTCACTCGGGAATTCCTCATGAGACAGTTCGAAGTCGACGACGACGACGTCTACCCGATCCCCGGACCGCTGGACCTCTCGGCCTTCTTCCCACTCACCGACCTGCCCGGCTTCAATCCACTCAAGGACACTCCCTGGCCACCAGTGGCTTCGCCCGTGATCGACTCGAGACAAAACCTCTTCGATGTGCTCGCCGAACAAAGCGTGCTGTTGTGTCATCCGTTCGAGAGTTTCGATCCGGTGGTGAGATTCGTCGAGGAAGCTGCTGCCGATCCGGACGTGCTGGCGATCAAGCAGATCCTGTACCGCACCAGCCGAGACAGCCCGATCGTCGGTGCACTGGCCCGAGCAGCGGAACTGGGGAAACACGTCACCGTGATCGTCGAACTGAAAGCCCGATTCGACGAAGCTCGCAATATCGAATGGGCTCGCAGCCTCGAACAGGCCGGAGTCCAGGTGATCTACGGCATCCGTGGCCTCAAGACTCATGCCAAGGTCTGCCTCGTCGTTAGACGCCAACCCGGAGGCATCCGCCGCTACGTTCACTTTGGCACCGGGAACTACAACGAAAGTACGTCGCGACTCTACACCGACATCAGCTACCTGACCGTCGATAATCAACTCGGAGCCGACGCGGCCACGTTCTTCAACACCATCACCGGGTACACACAACCACGACGATTCGAATTGCTCGAAGCCGCTCCGCTGGGGCTCCGAGACCGACTGCTCGAATTGATCGCCGCCGAGACCGAACGGAAACGACAGGGACAACCGGCCAGGATCCTTGCCAAGATGAACTCGCTGGTCGACCCGAAACTGATCCAGGCACTCTACGACGCCAGTGCGGCTGGAGTGGAAATCCGGCTGAATGTCCGAGGCATCTGCTGCCTCAGACCCGAAGTCCCCGGCCTCTCCGAACACATCACCGTCACCAGCATCGTCGACCGGTTCCTGGAACACAGTCGAGTCTTCCACTTCCACCAGGGAGGACAGGGACGTACGTTCATCTCGAGCGCCGACTGGATGCCACGGAACCTCGACCGGCGAATCGAATTGATGGTCCCAATCGACGACCCTGACGCCGCCGCACGACTCCTGGGTATGCTCGAACACTGCCTGGCCGATCGGGTCAAGGGCCGGAGACTCCGAGACGATGGAAGCTACGACGTGCCGGTGGACTGTGCCCGCTTCGTCGACGGACGCGATCAACTCGCCGACGATGGCTCGCTCGGTGGCCGTAGCCAGCAACTGCTGTATGATCAGGCGTGTCGAGACATCCGAATCAGCAAGGATTCGCACCGCGACGGCTTTGTGCCTCACCGTGCACCCGGACACAAGACGACCGAAACGTGACGGAAAATAACCAGCACCCGACCCGGGACCCTGGACTGCGATGAAGACGCTGCTGCTGTTGCGACATGCGAAGTCGAGCTGGAGCCAGGGAGTGGCCAGTGACCACGACCGGCCGCTGAACGGTCGAGGTGAACGGGCGGCTCCGCTGATGGGCCGACTGATTCGACACCACGAACTGGTCCCCGATATCGTCGTCACCTCGACCGCGGTGCGAGCCAAACGGACCGCCGACCTCGTCGCCGATGCCTGTGGATATCAGGACAGCATTCACACCAACGATGACCTCTATCACGCCTCGACCGCCGAATGGCTCAGCGTCGTCAGCGAACTGCCCGACGAATCCGACCGAGCACTTCTGGTCGGACACAATCCGGGGATAGAAGAGATGATCCTGCTCCTCGGTGGAGAACACCACCGAATGTCGACCGCCGCACTGGCTCAACTGGTGCTGCCCATCGAGAACTGGTTCGATGTCACACTGATCCCTCGAGCCGACCTCGTCGAACTCTGGCGGCCTCGTGATGTCGAAACCCAAGGCATCGCCTGAATCGCCAAGCCACCGGCGGCGAACCAGTCCCACCACACCGAACCACTCAACCCATCCGATCCAATCGCCTCAAGGCGTCAATGATCGGTGCGATGAGCTTCGGTCGAGCCAGCAGACGGATCGCCGTGCGGGACGAAACCCAACGCCGGGTCCGCTGCTTCTTCTCGTCCCACTTCTTGCGACTCCTCGCGACATCCAACAACCACACCGTCACCGCCACCGACTTCTTCCCCTTGCGGTCCGAATATCGGCACAACGCAGGTTCCAGCACCCGACCCTCCAGTCCCGCCTCCTCCATCGCCTCCCGAGCCGCACAATCGATGCCTAACTCACCAGTCTCGATCGTCCCCTTGGGCATCGTCCACGTCACGCCGCCACGGACCGTCACCAGGCAAAATTCAACCTCGCCCTTGCGAAGACGGAACGGCAACGCAGCTGCCTGGTACAGGTCAACCTCCGACCGACACTTCGCTCGCTTGGACTTTGTCTGAGCCATTACTCTGAAACCACCTCGTCACAAACACCGACGCCATGCCCCTGCATGCCGTCGAGTGACGGCGGCGAGTATAATAGTCTGACTCGATGCGACAGCCAACAGAATTGCCCATGCTCAACCGACTGCACTCCAGTTTGCCTTCCAGCCTGCTCATCGGGCTGCTGACTGCTATCACCGTCGGTAACACTCAGCTTCGGGCCGAAACACCCTCGGTCACACTGCTCTTCCCACCCGTCGTCCAAGCCGGACAATCGTCCACGATCACCGTCAGTGGCGATCAACTGGGGACCATCACCCAACTGCTCAGCGCCCACGGTGAACTTGAAACCGAATCCGTCGACAAGGATCGGGTGACGGTCCAGGCCGCGGCCGGGTCGGAACCCGGACGACTCGATGCCTGGACCATGACCTCAAACGGCCTGGCCAACCCCCGAAGCCTGCTCGTCGTAACTCACCCCGTCCTGGTCATCTCGGAAACCCCCGACCCCGAAGCCTCGCTCATCCCCATCCCCGGCACCGTCGCCGCGAAACTCGACCGATCCGCCGATCGCGATGCCTTCGCCTTCGATGGCAAGACCGGACAGTGGATCCACATCACCTGCCGCTCCCAAAGCCTCGATGGCAACGTCGCACCGATCCTCTCGGTCTATGCACCCGACTCGACCGAACTGGCTCATTCCCAAGCCCACCACAGCGAACCCACCATCACGCTGCAACTGCCCGCCGATGGCCGCTACCAGGTCCACGTCGTCGATCGACGGTTCGAACACAGCCTCCTGAGCATCTACACGCTGACGGTCCAGGCAGGTCCGAGACTCGTCAACACGCACCCAACAGCCGTCTCCAACCACTCGCTGCAACTGCTCGTCTCGGGCCACGCTCTTCCCGGTGCAACCCGCAATGCCCCAAACGGCCGGACCATTCTGACACTGGACATCCCCCCACCACGCCTGACACCAACCTGGCCCGATCGGCGACCTGTCGGTGTCCTCCAGGATGGGTTCCGAACACGCCTCCCCGGCACAATCGGCCGGCCCTGGGTCACCCTGTCCGAAGAACGCGTCCTGACCGAAACTCCCGACCAAAACAACTCGCCCGCCTCGGCTCAACACGTCAACCTCCCTGCCCGTATCTGCGGCCGCTTCGAAAGTCGTGCCGACATCGACTGGTACACCGTCGACCTGAAAAAGGACCAGACGCTCGAAATCGCCTGCTGGGGCGAACGACTCGGACAGGCCATGAAACTCGAAACCATCGTCCACGACGATGCCGGCAAAACACTCGCCACCATCGGAACACTCGCCACCCCCAAGAAACTCGGGATCGAATTCCCCTTCAACACCAGCGACCCGCACGGCCACTTCCAAGCCAAGACCGATGGACGCTACAGGATCGTTGTCCGAGACCTCTACGCCGGTAGCCTGTTCGGACCCGACCGGGCCTACCAAATGGTCCTCGCCTCGCCGCAACCTCGCTTCCACGCCTACTCGGTCGTCGACGACGGGAAAACTCACGCAGGACTCACTCTCGCAGCCAACGGATCAGCCAAGCTGCAGATCGTCGTGATCCGAACCGGAGGCGGGGAATCCGAGGTGACGGTAACGATCGAAGGACTGCCCGACGGTGTGACGGCCGATTCGGTCAAGCTGCCCGCCGACACAGCCATCGCAACGCTCACTCTCAATGCCACCGCTCGAGCCAAACCAGGACTGGTGCCGATCCATGTCCTCGCAACAACCGCCGGCAACTCAGCCGCTCGCGACGTCCAGCCCGTCGTCCACCTGCCCGGAACAACTCCCGCAAGACGAGTGGCCGATGCGCTGATACTCGCCGTCACACCAGCAAATGAACCCGCCTCCAAAAAAGGCGACAAAAAGTCCGACACCACCAACAGGACAAGAACGGCACGATGACTTCCACCAACCCCATCCCACGCATCTCGGCACTGCCGCTTGTCTACGAGTTCTCGAGGCACTTGCCGGCCCGGGTGACGATCGCTTCGGGCGACCGCCTGCTCATCGAATCCGAAGACGCACTCTCGGCACAAATCTCCTCACCGGGCGACCAGCGAGACAAGGCGTCAATGCCCAAGAGCAACCCGGTCAATGGCCCGATCGAGGTCCGTGGAGCCGAACCCGGAGATGTGCTCGAGGTCACGATCCACTCGATCCAACCCTGGAGGCCTCAGGCGGCCACCTACACCGGCAGCCCAAGACAACTGTGCGAGTGGTTGGGTACCGATGTGCCGCCCGGCGGACACGTCTGCCCAATCGCCGACGGCGTGATCCACTGGAGCGACGAGATTACGATCCCTTACGCCCCGATGCTCGGCTGCATCGGCACGGCTCCCGAGTGGGGCGTACCCACGACCGGTCCGGCCGGACCGCATGGCGGGAACATGGACATCCGCGAAACCGCCGTCGGAGCAACCGTGCACCTGCCGGTCCTGGTGCCCGGAGGACAACTGTTCCTGGGCGATGCCCACGCCGCAATGGGACACGGAGAACTCTCGGCCACCGGACTGGAAATGTCGGCATTGACAGAAATCTCGGTCGTCCTGAAAAAGAACCAACCGCTGGCGTGGCCGAGGATCGAAAACGAGCACGAGATCATGGTGGTCACCAGCGGGGCTCCGGCCGAACGGACCATCGCCCGATCCTATGCCGAACTCATCCTGTGGATGGAAAGCGATTTTGGCTGGGACCGCTGGAAAGCCTACGACCTGTTGACTCACGTCGGTGACATCTCGGTCGGGTACTACGACGGTGGTAGCATCGCAGCCAAGGTGAATCGAACGTACCTGTAGGCAACTTGCGCCTACGCCGCCTTCGCCAATCGACCCGTCGCCAGACCCAATACCTCAGCCAACACGTCACACGCATGATGCATGTGTTCGGCCGACAAACCCGGATGCACCTGGAACATCAGGCTCGTCTCGCCCAGTTCTCGAGCCACCGGTAAACGCTCGGCCGGGCGCCATCCCGTGCCGTCAAACGCCGCCTCGAGATACATCTCCGGACACGCTCCACTGCCGCAGGGGACCCCACGCGACGAGACCTCCGCAGCAATCCGGTCTCGAGACCAACCGCCAAGAAGCCGATCGGGACGCACGTAGGCATAGAACTTGTAGTAACTGTGACCAAACCCCTCGGGCACCCTCGGCACCCGCAACGCACCCAAAACCGACAACCGCTCGGACAATATCGCCGCATTCTCCCGCCGCTGCTGCACCCAACCACCCAGCTTGCCAAGCACCGACCGGCCCAAAACCGATTGCATCTCGGTCAACCGCCAATTGGTCCCCAATCCGCCGTGCACGTACCGGAACACTGCACCCTTGGCTGGAGCATGCACAACGTCGTAGTCCTTGCCGTGGTCCTTGTAGCTCCAGGCACGACGCCAAATGGACTCGTCGTCGGTCACCAGCATCCCGCCCTCGCCACCGGTCGAAAGAATCTTGTCCTGGCAAAAACTGAAGGCCGATACGTCGCCCAAGCTGCCCACCGGACGGCCGAAATACTCGGCCCCGTGAGCCTGGGCACAATCCTCGATGACCTGCAACCCGAGCTGGTCAGCCAGCGCGAGGATCGCGTCCATCTCGCACGGCCAACCACCCAGATGTACCACTAGCACGGCCTTGGTGCGAGATGAAACGCCCGCGGCGATCGTCTCGGCCGTGATGTTCCCGCTGTCACGGTCCACATCAGCAAACACCGGCACCGCACCTCGGGCCGCAATCGAACTGGCACTCGCCAGAAAACTGCGGCAGGGAACCACCACCTCGTCGCCACGACCAATACCCAGTGATTCAAGAGCCAACTCCAACGCCACCGTGCCGTTGGACACAGCCACCGCGTGCCGACAACCCAGGCTCGACGCGTACTCGATCTCGAACTCCCGGCCGTGTGGGCCGCTCCAGTAGTTCACTCGACCTGACGACAACACCTCGCCGACCGCTTCGATCTCCCGATCGCCGAAGACCGGCCACGGAGACCAGGCAAGCGGATCCTGCTGTGATGCGAGTCTTGGCATCTTCGAATTCTCGATCCGGCGACTCAAGCCGCCTTCACACTCCGCTGATAGTCGTACTGCTTCATCAACCACCCCGACAACCGCCAGCAGGTCCGCCGGTCCGACTCGCCCAATCGCTCGATCCAATCCCAATCCGCCTTCAACCGAACCGCTCCAGACATCCTCAGACGATTCCCCGCCACCGTGTGACCCACCGAAAATGACTCCTCCGCATCCAACGACATCGCCAACTCGCTGCAATCCAAATCGCACGCCTCCCCGATCCTCAACAACTCTCTCGCCGGCTCGCTGACAAAGTCCTCGTATCGAACCAACACGCCACGCCGACGAGCGCCACGCCGTAGTCGTGCGGCCAACAGGTTCGATACCGTCCAGTAGACAACCGAATACCACGCCGGACGGGCCGCCAAGTCGTGCTGCACTCCAGCCTTGTCGTCGCGTTGCAACGACTTCTGCCTCGACCACGCCACCGCTCGACTGTCGCGGACCAAGTGCACCAGCCTCAGATCAACACCAGGCAAACGGGCCAGCCAACGAGCCCTCAAAGGTGTCTTCGACGAATCGATGATCACACGACGACCACTGACCCGGGCGATCGATTCGAGCAGCCGGCCAGTCTGGTCCAGATAACGGCGGGCAGCTGACGATAGAAACAACGAAGCCGCCTCGGTTCGCCACATCGCCTGGAAACGGAATCGCTCGAATCGGTCACGCAACTCGAGATACTCCTCAACACTCGCACCCGGTGTCGACGCCAACCAGTCCGAACGAACGTCCATCCAGAACCCGCAGTCACTCGCCGGTTCGCCACAGGCACAGAACTCGTTGTTCACCCATGCCGAACGATGCAGATTGGACAACTCGCCAACACTGATCGCCTCGGGGTGATTCCCCAACACCGTATCCAGCACGGTCGAACCGCTGCGGCCAGCACCGACGATGTAGATGACACGCAGCGGTGAGGGGGTCGAGGGCATGAGTAACCGGTGCCTGAGTCGTCGTTGGGACGTGGGTGAGGGTTTTAATTCGCCCGGGGCCCGACCGGCAAGATCGGTTTCCTCACCTCGACGTCTCACTCACCACACACCTCGCACTCGACCGACATCTCGGGATTCCCCACCAGAGTCTGCAGCACAACACAGTAGCGCTCGGTCAACTTCACCAGCGTTGCCAATTGCTCCGCATCCGCGTCGGTGTCCAGCTGAAACCGCATGCGGATCGCATGAAGTCCAACCGGAGCCTCGGGATCGACGGCCAACGTGCCTCGGAAATCCAGGTCCCCCGCAGCCGTCACCGTCCCGCCTCGTACAGGGATCTCCAGCGCCGTCGCCACCGCCCGCAACGTCACACCCGCACACGCCACCAACGACTCGAGCAGCATGTCGCCCGAACACAACGACAACCCGTCACCCCCGGTCGCCGGGTGCAGACCTGCCTCGGACAACTCACGCCCCGTCTCCACGCGACACGTGATTCTCGCTTCATCCAACGTCCCGCTGGCAGACAAAGTGAATCGGGCCGACTCGGGATCGTCTCGGTATCGGTCTTTCAAAGGAGCCTGGAGAGCCCTGAATTGATTAGCGTCCATGGTTGAGCTCCTGGTGAGGTGGCTCGGCGTTGCATGGCGAAACGGGTGAGGGAATCACTAGAAGTGTACTTAGCCACCAGCAAAGTGCACCTACCGAGACTTACTCATGACCGAACCGATCCTCATTGCCTCAATCGAACCCGCCGACAATGTCATCGCCGGCAGCATCGGGACCTGGACACTGAGGTTCCAAGCCACCGACGCCGGACTGCCAGCTGGGACGACGATCCGAATCGGCACCGATACCGACACCGATTGGGGTGTGCCCCAGTTCGACGATCCCACAGCGGCCGAGTACGCCACCTTGAGTGCTCCGGATCAGGTCGAGGTGGCGGCCAGGACGGTCGGTGTCAAAGGGTTCCAAATCGAGATCGGAGCGACCGGACTGTCGGCCGGTGATGAGATCTCTGTCACGATTGGTGATACGTCCGCAGGCTCCACCGGCTCGCGATCTCAAACCTTCCGCGAAACACGACGCGTCTTTGCCGTGACCGTTGATCGAGGCCAAGGCTTCGAGTCGATCGTCGATTCGCCCGTGCTCAGACTCGTCGGCGGCGAACCGGTCAGACTCGTCGTGGTCCTGCCGTCGGAATTGCCGCCGGGCGAACCGTTTTCCGTTCTGGTCAAGGCCGAAGACGCCTGGGGGAACGCCTCTGACGACTACCGCGGTAACGTGGTACTGGCCGGTGATGGAGTGGCACTGGACAACGACACTCTGGTTTTTTCGGAAAGCGACGCGGGAGCATCCCGCGTCGATGGGGCGACGGCTCTCGAAACCGGTGTCCTCAGGCTGACGGCGACCGATGAGGAAGCCGGACTGGTCGGCACCAGCAATCCGCTGCTGGTCCTCGAGCACATTGCCGAACAACGACTCTACTGGGCCGATCCGCACGGCGGGCAACTGGTCGACCGCGAGAAGTTCGCCGGGTTCTTCGAACACGCCCGAGACGTCGCTGGCATCCAGTTCGCCGGCTTCCAAAGAAATGCCGATGTGCTCGATCCCGATGACCTCATAACACAACAGGATGTCGAACTACAGTTCCATCAGCCCGGACACTTCATCGCCATCCCCGGCTACGAATGGTCGGGCAAGACCTGGGACGGTGGACACCACAATGTCTACTTCCGCCGACATCACCAGCCGATCCATCGCAACGCTCCGGCCGAAACTCCCGAATCGGTGGACAAGTCGACCGAGTTGCACCATGTCCGGGACCTCTTCGACCACTACCGAGGCACCGACACCATCATCACGCCACATGTCGGCGGAGAACACTCGGACCTGAAACACCACGACTCAACGCTTGAACCCGGAGTCGAAATCGTCTCCAGCCACGGCGCGTTCGAGTGGATGAGGCGAGATGCTTTGGATCGAGGCTATCGGCTGGGGTTCCTCGGAGGCAGCGACAGCTACACCGGACGGCCCGGCGACGACCGGCCCGGGCACCAGCAACGCAGATACTCGAAGGCCGGACTGACGGGGATCTATTGCGACGAAGTCACCTTGGAGAGCTTCTTCGAAGCCATGAGGGCTCGACGCTTCTTCGCAACGACCGGAGCCCGGATCGTGGCCAAGGTCAACGCCCTGGGACACGGCATCGGATCGCAGTTCTCTACCAGAGAACTGCCCGTGATCGATGTCGACGTGATCGGGACCGCAGCGTTGGAATCGGTCGAGTTGTTCCGCAACGAAGAATGCGTGGGGCGATGGGACGAAGCACCCGAGGGTCAGGGGGGGCGGGTGCGAGTTCTCTGGCAAGGAGGCAGCCGGCAGACGAGCTACAGCGGAGTCGTCTGGGACGGCACGGTGACGGTTCACGGCGGACGGATCACCGACACCAGCACACTGCGATTCGACAGCCCGAGATCCCACGTCGTCGACGCAAACGACAATCGGGTCCGCTTCCACGCCTGGGGGTGTGGGTACCGGATGGGACTGGAACTGGACATCGAAGGCGACGAATCGACCCGGATCGAAGTCGCCGTCGCGACCCGGACAATCACCGGACCGGCGTTCGGCGAATTCGGAAGCACCGGGCCACGTCGTATCTCGCTCGCACCCGCCGAACGAGCGACGGTGATGGGACGCTTGGGCGAGTTCGCCAAGTCGACTCGGACGATCGACCTCGGAGTCCGTGACCGGCAACTGGAACTCGGCCTCGCACCCCAGCACGGTGAATCGCAGGCCCACTTCACGATCCACGACCAACACCCACAACCGGGCATCAACCCGTACTGGGTCCGAGTCGTCCAGGTCGACCAAGAAATGGCCTGGACCAGCCCGATCTGGGTCGACTGGATCGCCTGAACCCAGAGACTGGCTCTCCAGCCGCCCTGGGCAGACGGGTGCCTGTCCCGAAGACCGTTTTTTGCGTTGGACAATGCTCCTCGGGGGGTCTCATGATGGAGCCGGCGGACACCTCTTGATCGAGACTTCCATGACGACCAACCGCAGACGTCGGCGAGCCAGCCGCGGCATCCAACAACTCGAAGACCGCACGCTGCTCTCGGTCAGCGCGCTGTTCATCAACGCAACCGGTGAACTCCAAATCACCGCCTACGACGACGATATAATCGTCGTGCGAGAAAACCCCTCGCAACCAGGCCGAGCCCAGGTGCTCGCCGCCGAAGCCGGACAACCACTCGCGCCACTCACCAGCCTCGGAAACGTCGACGCCGCCTCGGTCCAGACAATTACCATTACCGGCGGACCCGGCAATAACCTCATCGATCTCTCCGCTATAACCGCTCAGGTCTTCCGCTACGCCGGCGGGGCAAACATCGTTGTCGATGGCAAAGACGGACACGATACACTCCTCGGCTCCGCCAACCTCGACGACACACTCAAAGGCAGCGACGGTGACGACGTCATCAATGGCGGAACCGGTCACAATCGACTCGTCGGCGGACACGGCAACGACACCGTCAATGGAAACTTCGGCAATGATCGCATCGATGCCGGACATGGCGATGACCTGGTCTATGCCGGGAACGGCAACGACTCGGTCGATGGAAACGACGGAGCCGATACGGTCTTCGGCGGACAGGGGGCCGATACACTCAACGGCGGAGACGGAGCCGACCTGATCTACGGCGACTCGGCAGCTAACGCCGATAGCGGGGCCGACAACCTCGTCGGCGGCAATGGACACGACACACTGATCGGTGGACCCGCCGGCGATACCCTCAATGGAGGGTCGGGCAACGATTGGCTCGCCGGCGAAGACGGAAACGATACACTGCTCGGCGGAGCCGGAAACGATCGGCTCGAAGGACACTCGGGCAACGACTCGATCAAGGGACACGATGGCGACGATACGCTCGAAGGTGGCGCCGGAAACGATTCGCTCAACGCCGGAAGTGGACGAGACTTGGTCGATGGTGATGCCGGTCGAGATACGCTCAGCGGCGGATCCGATGACGATACGCTCCGAGGTGGCAACGACCCGGACCGGGTGCTCGGGGGATCCGGAAATGATCGGCTCGAAGGCCATTCCGGCGACGACACTCTGAACGGTCAGGCCGGAAACGACCTGGTGATCGGCAACATCGGAAACGATCGAGTCTACGGCAACGGCGGAAGCGATACGCTCGACGGAGGGTCCGGCGACGATACGCTCAACGGCGGTGGCTCGGCCGACTCGATCAATGCCGGCGACGGGAACGACAAGCTCTTCGGCGGAGGCGGCAACGATCGACTCGATGGCGGTACAGGACACGATACGCTCAAAGGACAAAGCGGACACGATACCGTGCTCGGCGGGACCGGCGACGATCGATTGTGGTGGGATATCGCCGCCGGAAACGACAACCTCGACGGAGGACACGGATACGATCGGGCTGAAATCCGAGGCAACAGCCAGAACAACTTGTTCACCGTCAGCACCGATTCCGGCGGTCAACTCGTCGTGCTCGAAACACCTCATACCGTCACGATTTCCCACTCCATCGAACGACTCGATGTGCTCGCCGGAGCGGGCCGCGATACGCTGCGAGCCGTCGGACTGCAAAACGCCCACCTGGTCGAAATTAACCTCAAGGGCGAAGCCGCTGCAGATACCATCGATGCCTCCGCAGCCGGATTCCACTCGACAGCACTGGCACTCCGAGGCGGAGCCGGAAACGATCGGATCACAGGAAGCGACGCAGATGAAACTCTCGATGGCGGCACCGGCGACGATACACTCGCCGCCGGCGATGGGGATGATGTCGTCCGAGGCGGAGACGGCAGCGATCAGCTCGATGGCGGCGACGGTGACGATCGACTCGATGGCCAAGCCGGGAACGACCGAATCGAAGGCAATGCCGGAAACGACCAAATCGAAGGCGGACCAGGACACGATACCCTGCTCGGCGGAGGCGGACACGACTCGCTGACCGGAGGCACCGGGGACGATCAACTCAATGGAGCCGGTGGCAACGATCGACTTGAAGGACAAAGCGGACAGGATCGACTGTATGGCGGATCCGGTGACGATCGACTCGAAGGCGGGACCGATAACGATACACTCGCCGGAAACTCCGGAAACGACTCACTCGTCGGAGGGCATGGCCTCGATTGGATCTCCGGAGCTGCCGGCGACGACCTGATCCACGGAGGCGATGGACACGATACAATCCTCGGACAAGGCGGTGACGATCGGATCGCGGCCGGGGATGGCAACGATCGAGTCAATGGTGGCAGTGGAGCCGACCTGCTCGTCGGAGGCGATGGACGTGATTCGATCTTCGGCGGAAGCGGAAACGATGTCGCCGTCGGAGGCGATGGCGATGACTACATCAACGGCCAAGGTGGTTCCGCCGATACCATCGCCGGAAACCAGGGAGACGATGTGCTCGTCGCAGCAAACAGCGAAATCGATGAACAGTTTCGGCTGACCGGCAGCTGGATCGACTCGATCTGAACCCCTCGGACAGGCACCCGCCACCCGCGATGAGCCAGTCCCTGAATGCCCA
>CAVOEV010000070.1:0-19561 GCA_963694825.1 Planctomycetota bacterium | reverse complement strand
AACCAGCCGTGATCCCCAGTTCGCCCGTCTCGACCGACAACACCAACGACGGCTGCACTCGATCCGGAATCTCCACACCGTAGAACTCCATCAACGCACGCAACGTCGCGACGATAATCGCACTCGACCCGGCCAAACCAACCGCTCGAGGAATGTTCGTCGTGTAACGGACCGAAAAGTTCCGGTCGTGCAACTCCAGACCACCACGACCGCAGTACTCGACAAACGTCTTGATCGTCGCCTTGACCAGCCGCACGCCGCCGTAATAACCGTGCTGCCGGACGTCCTCGACCAGATCGCTCACCGAATCGAATCGACTCTGGTCCTCTTGGCTCAATAGAATCTCGACCCGGTCCCACTCGTACAGAATCGTCTCGGCCCAGAAGTCCGCGATCGCAAACGAAATCGTGCGGCCGTTGTAGCCGTCCGATGGATTCCCCAGCAGCCCCGCTCGGGCCGTCGCTCGTTGACGAATCACCTGCATCACGAGTCGCCGTCGTCAAGCAGCCGCCCAAGTTCCCGGCGAAGACCCTCGCCGTATCGAGGATCGGCCAGAGCAAACTCGGTGAAGGCGCGGAAGTAACTGCCAAAGTTGCCGATATCAAACCGCCGCTCGTCCGGACCCAAACGGATCCCGATCCCCCGACCGCCATCTGCCAGCACGCTGCGGATCGCGTCAGTCAGCTGGATCTCACCACCGGTCCCCGGCTCGGTCGTCGACAACGCGTCGAAAATCCTCGGAGACAACACGTAACGAGCCGCCACCGCCAAACGACTCGGAGCTTCCTCGACCGATGGCTTCTCGATCAGATCCGCCAGATCGAAAATGTCGGAAACGTCCGTATCAGAAGCCGGTCGAGCGATCCCGTAACGGACCACTTCCTCACGTGCCACCTCCTCAAACGCCACCACCACGTCCGCTCCATCAGACTCGAACCGCTCGACCATCCTCGCCACGATGTCCGATTGCGCGTTCACGCCAATGATCGAATCGCCCAACGCCACCACAAATGGTTGGTCGCCGACCACAGGCCGAGCACACAGTACCGCATGACCCAGGCCCAGTTGACGACGCTGACGAGTGTAAAAGTACTCCAGATTCTGACGCTCGAATGCCAACTCCTCCAACAACTCCTCACGTCCCGTCTCACGCAAAAATGTGATCAGCTCCCAGTTCGTGTCGAAATGATTCTCGATCGAAGTTTTCCCCGGACCCGTCACAAACAGCAACCGCTCAATCCCCGAATTGGCCAGCTCCTCGACCACATACTGCACCACCGGCTTACGACCCACCGGTAACATCTCCTTCGGCTGACTCTTGGTCGAAGGCAACAGTCGAGTCCCCTGCCCGGCGACCGGGACGACGGCCAGATCGATCGACATGATTCACGTTCCACTAACACTCGAAAAAATGACCGACGACAATCAGTCGGTAGACAACTGGCTTGACGATGTTTCGCCTGACGCAGGCTCAGCCGTGGTGGCCGACTGAGTCGACGAGGACGACATCCTGGACTCGATCAGAAAACGCGTTTCTCCGTTGTCGGTCTGAGTCTCGACAACGTGCCAGACGCTGGCGACTTCTGAAATCCGGACTGGAGGCAATGCGAGACCCTTGAGCCAATCGAACCAGTCATCCCGGCCGACGACGGCGTTGTCGAGTCGCGAGTTGGTCAGGTCGGCACCGCTGAAGTCGGCGCCCGTCAGGCGGGCACCCCGAAGATCCGCGTCACGGAAAATGCAGCGGTTGAGTTGAGCTTGCGTGAGATCACTGTCTCTGAGTTGTGCACCCGAGAAGTCGGCTTGTCTGAGTTGAGCGCCTCGCAGGCGGGCTCCGTTGAGTACTGCGGACGTGAACAGGATTCCTTCGAGCGAGGCACCGGCGAGATCGACACCGGCCATTTGGGCCGCCGTAAAATCGGCCAGACGCAGGTCCGGGCCACCACCAAGTTTAGCCGTGCCCGAGTCGCCCTGGGTCGTGGTGGGTGTCATGCCGAGTCTGAGTCCGGTGAGATTGGCAGAACGGAAGCGGGCCATGTAGAGATGAGCCTCGTCGAGTCGAGCGCCACGCAGATCAGACCCGGTGAAATCCATTTCCCGAGCGTCCGCATGAGACAGGTCCGCCTGCTGCAAATCCGCGTTGCGGGCTCGAGCATTGACCAGCCGGGCACGACGCAGGCTCGCGGAGGTCAGATTGGTGCCGTCGAGGACGGCTTCGGTCAAATCTGCTCGTTCGAAATCCGCTCCGGCCAGGATCGTTCCCGAAAAGTCCCCCTTGACCAGGTTGGCCCCCGGCAACTTCAACCCCGTCAGGTTCTTGTCTCGCAAACGCAATCCCGCCAACGAACTCGAATCCCGCTGGTGGATCTCCTCGAGAATCCCTCGGACAACTCCACCACCACCCGGCCGATTGCCCGCATCAACCAGCACCAACCACTGCAGGTGCTCCCGAGCTCGCTGCCGATCCGGAGCCTCGAACACGTACACGACCGGAACACTGGCCAAACACAGCACCACCAGGCCGCAGGCCACCTTCGCCGTCGCCGAACCGACAACCGCGTAGACAACCCACTGCATCGCGTACTCGGTCCACACAAACACAACCGACCAGCCACGGCCAGCTTCGGGGCGGATGGGTCGCTGAGATTCGTTCACAAGTCGGTTCCGAAAACCGGGACACTTCACAGCCCCGCACACACGGGACTGCAGTCGCTTCCATCATCCCCGGACATCCCAACTCGATCAATGGGGCACCTTCTCCCAGGACCATACGACGCCGTGGGTTGTCACCAATCGCGATGGTGACTCATATTATGAGGATTGTCCGGCCCGCCTTCAAACTTCGACCAGCAACCGACCGGGCCGGTTGCATGGAACTTACGGTAGCCCCCACTGGCGAGGATACGAACAGTGCAGATGGCCCGACACGCTGTTGGACGCCAAGTCGATCCACGTCGACGGCTCCGACTGCTGACTCTCGCAGTCATCCTCTACAGCCCCGCTGACGGTCCGTTGGACGCCGCCGATCCGGCGGCACCGGCGGTGACGACGCCAGTGGTGGACTTCAACCGAGACATTCGCCCGATCCTCTCGGCTCACTGCTTCGAATGCCACGGCCCCGACGCCGGCCGACGTGAAGCCGAACTGCGACTCGATACTCGCCAGGGCGCCATGGCCAAACGACAGGGGCACTCGACGATCGCAGCAGGAGAACCACAGCACAGCGAACTGTTCCGGCGGATTACGGCCAAGTCGGTCGAACAAAGAATGCCGCCCAAAGAGAGCAACAGGCCACTTTCGAAAAAACAGATCGAACTGATCCGACGCTGGATCAGCCAGGGTGCACCGTGGCAGGAACACTGGGCCTGGATCACGCCCACTCGACCATCACTCCCCTCGCCAGCAGATTATCTCGACTTCGTCCGCTCACCCGTCGATCGCTTCCTGCTCGAACGACACTACGCCAACGGCCTGCTGCCCTCTCGACCGGCCGGCCGGGTGACGCTGATTCGCCGAGCCCACCTCGACCTGCTCGGACTGCCTCCCACTCCGAAACAGGTCGACGAGTTCCTGGCCGATGACCGGCCCGGAGCCTGGCGACGACTCGTCGACCGACTGCTCGATTCACAACACTACGGCGAACGTATGGCCATCTACTGGCTCGACGTCGTCCGCTATGCCGACAGCAATGGCTACCACTCCGACGAAGCACGACAAATTGCTCCCTATCGTGACTACGTCATCGAAGCGTTCAACGGCAACATGAGATTCGATCGGTTCGTCACCGAACAACTCGCCGGAGACCTGCTCAAAGGAGCCTCCGCTGACTCAAACACCAAACAGAAGATCGCCTCGGGCTTCAACATGCTGCTGCAGACGACCAGCGAAGGAGGAGCTCAGGCCAAGGAGTACCTCGCCAAGTACTCGGCCGACCGCGTCCGCAACACCAGCTCCATCTTCCTCGGCGTCACACTCGGATGCGCTCAGTGTCACGACCACAAATATGACCCGTTTACCTCGAATGACTTCTACCGCTTTGCCTCGTTCTTTGCCGACATCAGCGAAAAAGGTGTCGGCAACCCGCCCACCTATCCCATCCGCATGGGACCGACCGACAAGTCGCTCGCCGATCTCGACAAGCAGATCGCCCAACTCCAGAAATCACTCGACACCTCCACACCCAATCTCGTCGCAGCACAAGCCAAGTGGGAAGCCGCTCTTGCCGCCGAAGTGGCCCAGGCCGCCGGCAGCGTCACCCTGTCAGCCTGGTCGCGGATCGGGCCGTTTCCCGCCGACAACTTCGAAACCGCCCACGCCAAAGCCTTCGGCCCCGAACAGGATTTCACCAAAACCGCTCAGTCGCAATTGGACCTCAACCAGACCTACGACGGCCTGAAGTGGAGCATCGACAAGAGACTCGTCGATGGCAAACCGCACGCTCTCAACGGACAGAACTGCGCCACCTACCTGTTCCGCACCATCACGTCGGCCAAGGCCCGCCGGCTGGCCGTTTCGCTCGGCAGCGACGACAGCATCAAGCTGTGGCTCAACGGAACTCTGAAATTCGAAAACAAGGTGCTCCGTGGGGTCGCTCCCGATCAGGACAAGACCACTCTCAATCTCGTCGCCGGCGAAAACCGCCTGCTGCTGAAGGTGGCAAACGCAGGTGGTGGCTACGGGTTCTTTTTTCGCCTTCAGCCAAGTTCTCTGCCAGCCGCCGTGCTGTCCGTACTCAACCTGCCCACCCCCAAGCGGACGCCCGCTCACAAGCAACTGCTCGCCGCTCACTTTCGCTCGATCGCCCCCACACTCAACCCGGTTCGCAACCGACTGGCCGTGGCCAGAAAACAGAAGTCCGCACTCGAAAACAGCCTGCCGCGAACCCTGATGACCGTCTCGATAAAACCTCGCCCCATCCGCCTCCTGCCGCGTGGCAACTGGATGGACGACTCGGGACCGATCGTCGAGCCTGGCGTCCCCGGTTTCCTGCCGTTGCTTGACGTCAAGGACCGACGAGCCAACCGGCTCGACTTGGCCCGCTGGATCGTCCGCAAGGACAACCCCCTGGCCGCCCGAACCTTCGTCAACCGCCTCTGGAAACTCTACTTCGGCCGCGGCCTGGCCACTCCGCTCGACGACCTTGGTGCACAAGGCACCCGGCCGACTTACCCACTGCTGCTCGATTGGCTGGCCGTCGAGTTCATCGAGAGTGGCTGGGATGTCAAACACATGGTCCGGCTGATGGTCAATTCTGGAGCCTACCGCCAGAGTTCCATGACGAGCCCGGTTCTCGGACAACGCGACCCCTACAACACGCTCCTCGCCCGACAGGGCCGGTTTCGACTCGACGCCGAAATCGTTCGCGATAACGCCCTGGCCGTCAGCGGGCTGCTGGTCACCGACATCGGCGGACCCAGCGTCAAACCGTATCAGCCTGCCGGCTACTGGCGACACATGAACTTCCCGGTCCGGTCCTGGAAAGCCTCGACCGGCCAGGCCGTCTACCGACGTGGCCTCTACACCTGGTGGCAACGCATGTTCCTGCACCCCAGCCTGCTGGCCTTCGATGCACCCAGCCGCGAAGAATGTACCGTCGAACGGCCTCGATCCAACACACCACAACAGGCCCTGGTTCTGCTCAACGATCCCACCTATGTCGAAGCAGCCGCGGCGCTGGCCGAACGGATCGTCAACTCGAACACCAACAGCTTCGAAGCCCGGCTCGACCAGGCCTTCCGACAGGTCCTCTCCAGACGACCGCGACCACAAGAAGTCCACATCCTGCGATCGGTCTACGACAGGCACCTGGCCGACTACCAGGCCGACCCGGCCGCCGCACGCAATTCCCTGACCGCCGGCCGACTGAAACCTCCACCAAAAACCAGCGATTCCGATGTCGCCCTGCGAGCTGCCTGGATGTCCATGGCGCGGATCCTGCTCAACCTCCACGAAACCATCACCAGGTCCTGACCACACACACCGCCGGCTGTCTCCGTTCCACCTCCCCCTTTCGCAACCCGATTCGCATGAACCAAGACACTCGCCAACTCAACCCCCTCGACGTGCAACTGCCCGGTGCCGCCGTTCCACTGGCTCGCCGCTGCTTCCTGGGCCGAAGTGCCGCCGGCATCGGAGGCCTCGCGGTCGCTACGATGCTCGCCGAACAACTCGGAACCCAGGCCGCCGACGACAACTCGGCCGTCAAGATCCCCCAATGGACCGGGGCACTCAAGACACTCCACTTCCCGGCGAAGACCAAGCGAGTGATCTTTCTGTGTATGGCCGGTGGAGCCAGTCACCTGGAGACCTGGGACCACAAGCCGAAGCTGGCCGAAATGAACGGCAAGCCGATGCCCGACTCCTACACCAAGGGGCAACCGATCGCCCAACTGCAGGGGAAAAAACTGACCTGCCTGGCACCTCAGCACGCGTTCCAGCCGTTCGGCAAAAGCGGCCTGAACTTCTCGAGTATCTTTCCGCACCTGGGCAAGGTCGCAGACGAGATGTGCATCATCCGGTCCATGAAGACCGAAGCGATCAACCACGACCCGGCTCACACGTTCATGAACACCGGCACCACGATCAGCGGGCGACCGTCGATGGGAGCCTGGTTGACGTATGGACTCGGAGCCGAAAGTGACAACCTGCCCGGCTTCGTCGTGTTGACGTCCGTTGGAGGCGGCCAGAATCAGCCAATCGCATCACGGCAATGGCACAGCGGATTCCTGCCCAGCCGGTTTCAGGGCGTCCACTTCCACTCCAAGGGCGACCCGGTGCTCTATGTCAAGAACCCCGCCGGTGTCACTCGACAACGGCAACGAGATGTCATCACCGCCATCGGAAAACTCAATCAACTCCGCAACGAACTGGTCGATGATCAGGAAATCGCGACCCGGATCAGCCAGTACGAAATGGCCTTCCGGATGCAAACCAGTGTCCCACAACTGATCGACATCTCCGACGAACCCAAACACGTCCTGGATCTCTACGGCACCCAGGGCAGCGACGGCTCGTTTGCCGCCAATTGCCTGCTCGCACGCCGACTGGCCGAACGTGGCGTCCGCTTCGTGCAGCTGTACCACCGCGGCTGGGACCACCACGGCAATATCAAGGCCGCCTCGGCCAACTCGGCCAGACTCGTCGACCAGGGAGCCGCCGCACTGATCGCCGATCTCCGGCAACGCGATATGCTCAAGGATACACTGGTCGTCTGGGCAGGAGAATTCGGACGCACACCGATGGCTCAGGGCAGCGGCCGGGATCACCACATCAAGGGCTTCTCGATCTGGATGGCCGGTGGCGGCATCCGAGGTGGCATCTCGTACGGCAATACCGACGAACTGGGTTACAACGCCGTTGAAAACGTCGTCACCGTCCACGACCTTCACGCCACCATGCTCAGACTCCTGGGCATCGATCACCAGAAACTGACCTTCCCCTTCCAAGGCCGTGACTTCCGACTCACCGATGTGGCCGGTAACGTCATTGAACCGATCCTGTCCTGAACCGGCCTGATACAGGCTGATACGGGCTGAAACACGACCACGACCACGACCACGAACAATCTTCTCAATCCACCGAACACCACCACTCGCACCAGGAACCCGACACCATGATCCGTCGCATTCTCCCGCTGGCACTCATCGCCTCACTGCTCCTCGCAATCGGCCTGGCCACATCGCCTGGCAACGCGGCCGAAAAGAAGAAGGGCTTCGTCGCTCTCAAGAGTCTCAAGAGCGACTTCTTCGTCGCCGCCGGCGACAAGGCCAGTTGGAAGGTCAACGGCGACGTGATCGAGTGCAACGGCAAGCCCAACGGCTACATCTGCACCACCAAGAGCTATTCGAACTACATCCTGACCTTCGAGTTCCGTTACCCGAAGGAAAAGGGCAACAGCGGCGTGCTGAACTACATCGCCGGCGAGCACAAGATCTGGCCGGCGTGTGTCGAGGTGCAGGGTCACTACGACAACCTGGCGATGATCTTCGCGATGGGCGGAGCCAAGGGGCCACGCAACAACGGCGACAAGGCCGCTCGCGAAAAGGCCCGCAAGCCGCACACCGAATGGAACACCCTGCACATCGTCTCGAAAAACGGGGTGCTCACTGCCAGTCTCAACGGCACGCTGATCGGCAAAGCCGGCCCCTACATCAACCGCAAGGGCCCCATCGGACTGCAGTCCGAAGGGGCACCCATCCACTTCCGCAAGATCCGTATCAAGAAACTCTAAGCTACGAAAGCCGCACAGGCCTTCCCGAAACCCAACCATGCTCATCGGCCATGTCAGCGACGAAAACCACTCGGCCGTCTGCGGCGCGGTCGTGGAATTCCGACAGGCCGATCGCAGCTGGACACTGACCGCAACACCATCCGGCGCTCTCTACGGCGACCTCCCCGAAGGCGACTACGAAGCCATCCTCGCCTGCCCTGGCTACGGATCAAAACGCACCCGCCTGACTCTCGCCAACGGCCGGCCACACTTGTTTCGACTGCTCTCCGACGGGTTCCTTGGCTACATGTGGCCGGGCTGGTGCCGGACGGGCGAAACGGCCGAATACCGAGTCCACTCGAACCACAGCTTTCGGCTCGACCTGTTTCGCTACGGCTGGAGCAAGGAATTCATCACCAGTTACGGCTGGTGCGACGAACACGGCGATCGGGCGATGATGCAGATCACCCCCGACCACGACTACTCGGGCACCGGCGCCGCCTGGAACCAAACCGGCTATACGCTCGAATTTCAAAAACATTCACTCGTGGCTCCCGATCGCAGCGGACTCTACTACCTGCACGCCACAACGCTCGACGGCCGCTTCACCAACTTCCCCTGGATCGTCTCGCCTCGTACACCCAAATCCGACATCTGCGTTCTCGCCTCAACCATCACCTGGAACGCCTACAATCGGTTCGGAGGACGCAGTAACTACTTCAGCCAAGACGGCCTGACTCCAGAACCGGTGGTCAATTCACGCCAGGATCTGGGTCGCTACACCCATCCCGGCACCTGGCCTTATCAGGACACCGCCGCACCACTGTCCTTCGACCGACCCTCGCCCAGTGTCGTCATCCCCGAAGCCGACGAAATCACGTCGCCGATCCGTGGCCGCATGGCCTCGGCACTCGCGCCCGGCGAATGGAGACTGCTGGGATGGCTCGATCGTGAACACTTCGCCTACGACCTCTACAGCGAAACCGAACTCCACTTCGACCAAGTGCCGCTCGAATCCTACCGCGTGCTGGTGCTCAACACGCACCCCGAGTACTGGTCTCCGGAAATGTACCACCGGGTCAAGCACTGGGTGCATCACAACGGCGGACGACTGATGTACCTGGCCGGCTGTGGGATGTACGCCGAAGTCCAGTTCCCCGACAACCAGACCATGCTCTGCCGTCGCGAAGGAGAACACTCGCTGCGAGGCGAATCCGAAGCCCACCTGCTGGGACTGGCCTACACCCACTCGGGATTCCAGTCCGGTGCACCCTACCGGGTCATCGATGCCTCCGATCCGGTGTTCGCAGACACCGGCCTGGCAACCGGGGACCTGTTCGGACACGGCAGCCTGCATGAACGGTGCCCCGGAGGTGCCTCGGGTCATGAACTCGACAAGATCAGTCCCGACTCGCCCGGTCATCTCAGGCACCTGGCCAAAGGGACCAACCCGGACAACTCGGGAGCCGACCTGGTGAGCTATGACACCGAGTCGGGAGGCCGAGTTTTTTCGGCCGGATCGCTCTGCTGGACTCTCTCGCTGCCCATCGACGACGGCATCTCGGCCGTCACCGCCAACGCGCTGCGAGGCATGCTGGAATGACTCGACCGGAGCTGCCGTCACCCACCGAGGGCAACAGCCACAGGCTCCACATTCCACTGCACCTGAGGATCGTCGTCCTGCTGCTGCTCGCATTGGCTTCGGGTAGCGCCTACCTGACACGGCATTGCCTGGCAGTCGCCAATACGACAATCCAGACCGAACTGGGACTCAACAGCGAAAAAATGGGCTACGTCTTCAGCCTGTTCGCCATCGGATACATGATCTTTCAGATCCCCGGCGGACTGATCGGGCTACGAATCGGCACCCGCAACTCGCTACCACTCTTCAGCACACTCTGGTCACTGATCACCGTCTGGACGTCGTTCGTCTATTCGCTGTTCCCGCTGATGGTCAGCCGACTCGCATTCGGATTCACCCAGGCCGGACTGGTCCCCAACACGGCTCAGGTCATCAAGGACTGGTTCCCACCACGTCTGCACGGCTCGGTCTCGGCAATGATCGGTGTGGCCATGTCGCTCGGTGGAGCCGTCTCGTTCTGGCTGACCGGACGCTTGATGGAGGTCATGCACTGGCGTTCGGTCTTCCAGGCCTACTCGCTGGTCGGCATCGCCTGGGCAATCGTCTTCTGGCTCGTCTTCCGCACACGACCCGAACAACACGCCTGGGTCAAAACACTCGACGAAGAAGATGTCGACACCCTGCCACCAGACGACTGTCATTCCGAGCAAACCGAAGAATCTCAGCCCACGCCTGACTTCGCCCCGGCCCATACCGAAGCAACACCCGATCCCTCGCCAAAACTCTGGCAGATGATCACTCACGCATCGATCTTCTGGATGTGTGTCCAGGCCCCCTTTCGAGCAGCCGGCTACAACCTGTACGTCACCTACTTCCCAGAATTCCTCGAGCGGGGCCACGGGTTGACTGTCAAGGAAGCATCACGATTGGCGACATGGCCGTTGGTGGGTGTCATAACCGGTGCGTTGATTGGCGGAGTCGTGATCGACGCGATCCAGAAACGCACGGGCAACCGCACACTCAGCCGCAGCGGACTCGCCTGCGTCGCCCTGGCATTCACCACGATCCTGACCGTCTGTGCGGCCTACGCCAGTACGCCCGGCCAACTGGTGCTGCTGATCACGATCGGGTCGACCTTTTCGGGCATCGCCAACCCGGCCGTCTGGACCGGGCTGATCGATCTGGGTGGCAAGAGTGCCGCGGTCGTCTCGGCAGCGTCGAACATGATCGGCTGCCTGGCCGGAGTCGCCATCACACCGCTGGTCGGGATTCTTGTCGATGCGATCAAGATCAACGGAGGTGGCTGGGAACTGCTGATCCTGGTCCACGCCGGATTCTACGCCTGTGCGGCACTCTCGTTCGCCGTGGTCCGCATCCCCGACCGACCGGTCTTTGAACTTGCCCCCCAATCCACAGGCTCCGACACGTGAAAATCACCCGGGTCACCGCCACGCCGATCCACGTACCACTGATCCCCGAATTGACCACCAAGACGGCTCACGGCGAACACATCACCTCCCCGTATGTGATTGTCGAGATCGAAACCGACACCGGGCTGATCGGCCTCGGCGAAGCCACGCTGGCTCCTCGCTGGAGCGGCGAAACCCGAACCGGTTGCCTGGCAGCGATCGATCAGCTGATCGCCGGGGCCGTGATCGGACTGGATCCACGCCAGACCGACCTGGCGTGGGAACGCATCGACGAGGTGATCCGGCACAATCCGTTCACCAAGGCCGCTGTCGAAATGGCCGTCTGGGACCTGGCAGGCAAAGCCGAAAACGCACCGGTCTACGACCTGCTGGGTGGCAAGGTCCGCGAGTCGGTCCCGATCAAGATGGTCGTCGGAGCCTTCGAGACCGACAAGGCTGTCGGGCTGGCTCGTCGTTTCCTCGATTGGGGAGCCAACAGCCTGAAGGTCAAGGTGGGGCTGGACGAAACCGGCGACCTGGCACGATTCGCGGCAGTCCGCAACTTGGCCGGGCCGGATGTGACGATCGGCTTCGATGCCAACTGCGGCTGGGACACCGCCACGGCACGTCGCATGATGGCGGCACTCGAAGACTTCGACGTTCAGTTCGCCGAACAGCCGATTGCCGCCGGAGACCCACAGGCGATGGCCGAACTGAGACGCCAGACGAGCATTCCGATCATGGCCGACGAAAGTTGTTTCACCGAAGCAGATGCCGTGCAGCTGATCAGGCATCAGGCCGTCGACATCCTGGCCGTCTATCCCGGCAAACACGGCGGTTTGACCCCCACACGACGGATCACCAGCCTGGCGAGGGAGGCTGGAATCGCCTGCGCCATCGGCAGCAACCTGGAACTGGGCATCGCCACCGCAGCCATGCTGCACCTGGCACTGGCCGACCCGGCCATCGACAGCCACCGCTACCCCGCCGACCTGATCGGCCCGCTGTACCACCAGGCCGACCTGATCACCAAACCCCTGAACCTCGGCCCCCAAACTGCCACCGCAGCCCCCGGCCCCGGCCTCGGCATCGAACTCGACCGAAACCAACTCGCCCAATACAAAGACCTCACCCCCTGAACCACCCACCCTGATCCAACCACCAAGCACCACCCACACCAAGCACCACTGTCATTCCGAGCAAAGCGAGAGGTCTTCAGGTGGGCGTTGTAGCGACGGTCTGAGTCCCCTTGCTTCGCTCTCGATCACATCTTGGGCACTACACCGTCTTGCGGCGGGCTCGCATGTTGAGCATTTCGACGAGCAGGGCGAAGGCCATGGCGAAGTAGATGTACCCCTTCTTGATGTGCATCCCCATCGCCTCAGCCGTCAGCATCACGCCGATCAGGATCAGGAAACTCAACGCCAACATCTTCACCGTCGGGTTTGCCTCGATGAATCCACTGATCCGATCGGCAAATACCAGCATCACACCCACGGCAATGATGATCGCCGTCGCCATCACCCAAAGGTCCTCGGCCATCCCCACCGCCGTGATCACCGAGTCGAGCGAAAACACGACATCCAGCAACGCCACCTGCATCATCACACTCGTGAAACTCACCGCCTTGCCCGTCGCCTCCGACGCCGACTCACCCTCCATCGTATCGTGCACCTCGTGCACACTCTTGCCAATCAAGAACAAGCCGCCCACGAACAACACCAGGTCCTGCACCGTGAAACTGTTGATCTCGTCCTGCAACACACCCGCCTTGTCCTGCAACCAACTGGCCGGAAGACCCAGGTCGTCGGTCAGGTTCACCAACTCGTAGGTAAAAACACTATTTTCGGGATCGAGCATCCAGTACAGCAGGCACAGCAGCAGCAGCCGAGTGATCAGAGCTACGGCCAGACCCAGCCTGCGGCCAAGCGGTTGTTGCTCCTCAGGCAGCCGCCCGCACAGGATCGCGATGAAGACCACGTTGTCGATCCCCAGCACGATCTCCATCGCGGTCAACGTCAACAGTGCCGTGATGGCAGAAAACGGATCCATGTGCCTCTTCCCTCGACAATCTCGCGACTCGACAATTCTTCAACACCGTCAACTCGGTTCACTTGGCCACCGGACAAGTGAGCCGATACGATAGCCACCATGCCACAACCTCTCGCCTATCTCAACGGAGAACTCGTCGCCGCCGACCAGGCCGTCCTTTCGGTCTCGGACGCTGGAGTAGTCCAGGGGGCGACCGTTTCGGAAACATTGAGAACATTCGGGCACCGGCTGTTTCAACTCGACACACATCTCGACCGCTTCGCCAACTCACTGGCCACCGTCGGCTTCGACATCGGCCTCGACAGCAACCTCCTGGCCGGCATCTGTAACGACCTGGTGGCTCACAACTCCGTCCGACTCGATCCATCCGACGACCTCGGCCTGGTGCTCTTCGCCACCGCTGGCAGCTACGCCACCTATTCCGGCCGCGTCGCCGACCACTCGCCCCCACGCCCCACTCTTTGCGCTCACACCTTTCCGCTCGCCTTCGAAATCTGGGACACGATGCAGTCGGACGGACTGCACCTGGTCACACCCTCGGTCCGCCAGCTGCCAGCCAACTCGATCGACCCGGCCATCAAGCACCGCAGCCGGCTGCACTATTACCTGGCCGACCGCGAAGCCGCCACCACCGCCCCGGGTGCCCGGGCCGTGCTGCTGGACCACAAGGGACGGCTGACCGAAACGGCCGCTGCCAGCTTCCTGCTGGTCGAAGACACCACGGTTCTCGCACCATCGGCTCACACCGTGCTGCCCGGCATTTCCATGACCGTCGTCCAGGACCTGTGCCAAACGGTCGGTCTGAACTTCACGCACCGCGATCTGCGACCCGAAGACGTGGCCGACGCCAGCGAAGCCCTGGTGGCCAGTACTCCCTACTGCCTGGGACCGGTCACCCGCTTCAATCTCGAACCGGTCGGTACTGGACAACCCGGCCCAGTCTTCGATCGCTTGATGACCGCCTGGAATCAACTGGTCGGCCTCGACGTCCGAAGCCAGATCCGGCAAGGTGCAGCACGTCGACGAAGCACACAACTCCAGATGACTTCTAACCCCGAGACCCGCTCATGACGTCACCGAACCCGACCGACATCATTTCCGAAGCCCAGACCTCCGAGGAGCAGTTCCTGCGGCAGATCATGGTCCGCTCGCAAATGAAATCCTTCGCCGCCGACCCGTTGATCATGTCGCGTGCCGATGGTGTCTACTACTGGGACATCAACGACAAAAAATACCTCGATGGTCTCTCGGGTATCTACGTCGCCAGCGTCGGTCATAACAACCGGCGAGTGATCGACGCGATCAAGAAACAGTACGACAAGCTGACCTTCTCGCCGGTCATGCACGGCACCAATCCGCTGGCCGTGCAGCTGGCCAACAAGTTGATCGAGATTGCTCCGGACGACATGGGAGCGGTGAAGTTCTTCTCGGGCGGTTCCGAAACCACCGAGGCGGCCATCAAGATGGCCCGGCAGTACCACCGTCTGAAGGGCAACGCGTCGAAGTACAAGATCATCGGCCGCTACCACTCGTGGCACGGATCGACCATGGGATCGCTCTCGGCCGGAGGCCTGAAGTCTCGCCGAGCCGTCAACGAGCCGCTGGGCACCGGCTTCATCCACGTCTTCCCACCCACCTGCTACCGCTGCCCCTTCGACAAACAGTACCCCGATTGCGACATCACCTGCGCATCGCTGGTCAACGACGTGATCGATCTCGAAGACCCCGACAGTGTGGCCGCAGTGATCGTCGAACCGATCGGCCACACCGGTGGGATCATCGAACCACCCGAAGAATACCTGCCGCTGTTGCGCGAGTACTGCGATCGGCACGACGTGCTGCTGATCTTCGACGAGATCATCACCGGGATGGGTCGCACCGGCCAAATGTTCGCCGCTCAAACATTCGACGTCACCCCCGACCTGCTCTGCCTCGGCAAAGGACTCTCGGGCGGCTACGCCCCGATCGCTGCACTCTTGTGCCGCCGGCACATCGCCGAAACCTTCTGGGGCGACCCGGACTCGAACCCGGGCTTCGTCGAAGGTCACACCTTCGAAGGCAACCCGATCTCCTCGGCCGCCGGACTCGCCACACTCTCGGAAATCCTCGAACGAGACCTCTGTGCCAACGTCCGCACCCAGGGCGAGCGACTTCGAGCCAGCTTCGAATCACTCAAGAGCCACGGCATCATCGGAGACATCCGAGGCCGTGGACTGATGCAGTGCATCGAACTGGTCGCCGACCCCCTGACCAAACGACAGTTCGACCCCGCGATCGGAATCGACATCGGACGCCGGGCACTGCAGAACGGCCTGATCTGCCGCTTCGACCCGCACTGGATCGCGCTCGGACCACCACTGACGGTCACCGCCGAGGAGATCGACCAGATGGTGGCCATCCTCGAACAGAGCATCGTCGAAGTCCTGAGCGAATTGAGCTGACATGTCCAGCAACACTCCGCCTCACGTGCTCGTCATCGGCACCGGGTCGATCGGCGAACGACATGCACGCTGCTTCCTGACCACAGGCCGTTCCATCGTCTCGATTTGCGAACCCAACGACACAGTCCGCCAGGACGTCGCCAATCGCTACGACCTGGCCGGTGCCCACGCCGATCTCGACTCCGCACTCGCCGCCCGACCCGACATCGCCGTCATTTGCACTCCAGCCCACCTGCACGTCACCATCGCCATCCGGCTCCTGGAATCCGGCATCGCCGTGCTCTGTGAAAAACCGCTCTCGACATCTCTCGACGGAATCGACCGGCTGGCCGACTTGGCTGACGATCCCGATGCCCGATTCTCGATGGCCTACGTCCTGCGGGCCCACCCGCTCTGGAACCAGGTCCGCGACCAGGTCCTGTCGGGCGAATTCGGCCGACCACTCGAAGTGGTCGTCGTCTCGGGTCAGCACTTCCCTCACTATCGCCCCGCCTATCGCAACATCTACTACACCGATCGAGCGACCGGTGGTGGAGTGATCCAGGACGCGTTGACGCACGTGGTCAACGGTGTCGAGTGGATCGTCGGGCCCATGACCCGAGTGGCCGCCGACTGTGCCCACCTGGCGTTGGCCGACGTCGAGATCGAAGACTCGGTGCATGTCATCGCACGCCATGGCGACGTGATGGTCAACTACGCCATGAACCAGCACCAGGCACCCAACGATGGTCTGCTGATGCTGATTTGCGAACGAGGAACAATCCGAGCCGAAACCCACCTGATGCGTTGGCAGTCGGCCACCGAGCCCGAAACGCCCTGGACCGTGCACCAACTCGACCCGATCCAGCGCGACGACATCTTTGTCGTCCAGGCCAACCGGTTCCTGGACTACGTGGCCAATGACTCCGAATCACCCTGCCGATTCGAAGAGGGGCTGCAAACGCTCCGCGGCAACCTGGCAATCATGCAAGCGGCCGATTCGCAAGCCTGGGTGGACGTCTAGAGGACTGCCTCATCGCCGCAGGCCGGTGCCTGTCTCCTAGGTCTCCAGACCCATTTGCTTGTGCTGAGTCGACATCTGGTCGGCGTACTGTTTATGGGCCTCATCATTCCTCGTGGCCGAACCGGCACGATAGACCAGTGCAAACGCGCGACGGTGGCGGTCGGAGGTGAAATTCGGGTCGGCTCGATGGATCAACTCGCCGTGATGAACCGTCACGTCGCCCGGTTCCAGAAACACCGACACCTCGCGATCGGACTCCGCGTCGCCGTAGTCGGGAATGCCCTGCGAAAAGCCCAGGACCTGGCTCTTGGAATGAGATCTCAGCCCATCAAGATGACTGCCGGGCAAATATCTCAGACAACCGTTCGACTCGTCCACCGTGTCCAATGCCAACCACATCGTCAGAGGTGGCGGATCGAGATTGACGTAGAAGTTGTCCTGGTGCGGCGGAGTTGGATGATCGGTCCCCGGAGGCTTGTTGAACCACTCGGGCTCCTGCACACACACCCCTTCACCCATCAAAGCCTCAGCCAAACTCACGAACGGTTCGCGATGACCGAAATCGGTGAAGTACGGATCGACCATGTGCTGCATCTGCTTGAGCGTCTCGGGCGACTTCCGATCATGAAAGAACGCGTCCGCATCGGCTAACGTCGGGACGACTTCGGCAATGTAGCGATCCAACTCACCAACCAACTCCCGGAACCCGTCACCAGAAAAGAAGTTGCGGATCACGACGTAACCGTCACGACGGTACTCGTCGCCGTAGGCCGCGAAACGGTCGACCTGCGTCGCAGTGGCAATCGTCTGCTCGTCGTTCATCCCAATCAACTGTTTCATGTCACCAGCCGCCTGAAGAACTCCTGCCGCTCCTCGGCCTCGAGCCGCTCGTCGATCCGACCATCGTCGATCGTCTCGCCAATCAACGCAAACACCTCGCGAGCCGCATCGCCAATCATCTCGATCTCGACCTCGCCCTGTGACTCGTTGAGATAAAACGACGAGTAACCGTGGTGGCCTCGCTTGGCCATCTCCTGCACGTAAAGTGTCACGATCTTGTTCCCCAAGACCGGGTCCTCGACCGAGAATTCCAGGTGAGGATGATAGTCGACGCCGGTACAGCGGATCGACACGCCCACGTCGCTGGCCACGTCGTTGAGTCTTTGTTTCAGGGCGGCTCCGGTCCGAGCGAGCGTCTGAGCGGTATTGCGGTTCCTGAGTTCGGTTAAAGTCGCCACGGTCGCCGCCAACCCGACCGTCTCGCCCCAGTAGGTACTCGACACGAACATCCGATCGGCCGAAGCCATCACGTCGCGACGTCCGACCACCGCGCCCATGGCGTAGCCGTTTGAGATCGACTTGGCAAAGACCGCCATGTCGGGTTCGACTCCGAGCACCGGTTGCACCCCTGCATCGGAAGGCCGGAAGCCGGTCGACACCTCGTCGAAGATCAGCACCACGTCGTGGTCGCGACACAGGCTGGCCACGCCCTCGAGATACCCCTCGGCGGGCAGCTCGCTTCGCATCGGCTCCATCATCACCGCCGCCACCTCGCCACGGTACCGATCGAGCCGCTCGCCCAGACCGTCGAGATCTCCGTAGGCAAACGGAATCGCCGTGCCGGCCAGTGCCGACGGGACACCGATCGGCTCGATGCCAGGAAACAAGTGCTCGTCCAGATCACCGTCACTACCGTGATTGGCCGCCTGGTACCAGTCGTGCCAGCCGTGATAGCCACAGAACAGGATCCGGTCGCGACCGGTCGAGCCCCGAGCAATTCTCACGGCCACCGCACACGCGTCGCCACCGCCTCGAGCATAACGCACCATCTCGGCACACGGGATCCGCTCGACAAGCAACTCGGCCAACTCAAGTTCCAACTCGTGCGTGATCGAAAAATTGGTGCCGCGATCAATCTGCTGCTTGACCGCCTGGTCGACGACCGGATCGGCGTAGCCCAGGATCACCGAACCGATCGCGCTGACCCAGTCGATGTACTCGTGTCCGTCAACGTCCCAGATCCGCGAACCCTTACCGCGAGTCGCCACGACCGGGCTGACGCCCAGTGCGTAACGAGTCGGCCGGCGGCTGATCAACTGGGTTCCTCCAGGGATCAATTCCAGCAGCCGCTGGTACATTTCCATCGAACGAGCCACTCGGCCGCCAGCTGCCGCATCGGTTGTCGCCATCTGTCGCTCCCGGTATCCGCTTACAACACTCCGTACTTCTCGTACGCGTCGCTCGCCTTCATGCCACCTCGGATCGCATCCCGCGTGATGTTCTCGGCGTGCACCTTCTGCCACGCCCCACGCATCGCCGTATCGCTGATCTCCGCAGGCACCACCACCACGCCGTCGACGTCGGCGATCACCAGGTCGCCCGGGCAAAACCGCACTCCGTCAATCTCCACCGGCTCATCGATCTCGACGACCCGTTGTCGGTCCTTGCTATCGTAGATGTTGCGACTGCCGGCGAATACAGGAAAACCCATTTTCCGCATCTGACTCACGTCCCGAACCGCCCCGTCGACAATCACTCCGACACAACCGGCGTTGACGGCGGCCGTCGAGAGCAACTCGCCCCAGATCCCCGATCGTTGGCTGCCGCCGGCCGCCGCGATCAACACGTCGTCCGGCTGACACCCGTCGACCGCCCGCAACTCCAACTCGTAGGGAGCCGGGTCCGACTCATGCAGATCTTCCCAGAGCGTCGTCTTACAGCGACCGACCAGAACCGCGTCGACTGTCACCGGAAGCAACGCAATGTTGGGCGATTGATTGGTGTAGCCCAAAGCATCCAGGGCATCACAGACCACCGCCGAAGACAATGACTCTCGCATCATCGCCAAACTGATCGTCTCGGGCA
>CAVOEV010000069.1:0-19613 GCA_963694825.1 Planctomycetota bacterium | reverse complement strand
AGGCGGATGGGTGCCTGTCCCTAGGCTGCAAACCGAAACGGTTCGGCCGTCACTTCGTAGCCCGGCCGAATCGCCACGTTGATCAGCAGCCCCAGGGCGATCGCCGTCGCCAACAGGCTCGAACCTCCGTAACTGACCAGCGGCAAGGTCATCCCGGTGATCGGCATCAGCCCGACGGTCATCCCGGTGTTAATGATCGCCTGAGTCGCCAGCAGGGTGACGATTCCCGTTGCCAACAGCCGACCGAATGGTTCGCGGGTCGAGTGCGCAATCGCTAGCCCCTTGACCACAAGCACGGCATAGATCGCCAACGTCAGCAGGCTACCGAACAGCCCGAACCTCTCGCCAATCAGACAGAACACGAAATCCGTCCTCGCCGCAGGCAGATGATAAGCGGCCGGATCGTCGATCGGCATCCCCGACAACTCGCTACCCCATGTCCCGCCCAACGACAGCATTCGCTTCGACTGGTACAGGTGGTAACCGTCGCCTCGAGGCACCGGACCGTTTTCGACCTGAGTCAACAGCGAGACGACTCGTGACTTTTGCTCGGCGTTCATCCCCAGCCACAACACCGGCGTCACCGCCACGCCCATCATCCCGATCAGCATCAGGTGTCGCAATCGGGCTCCAGCGGCCAGCAGCATCGCCAGCAACATCGGCAGAAACAACAAGGCCGTTCCCAGATCCGGCTCCTTGAGCACCAGCACCAGAGGAATCAGAGTCAGCAGGAACGGAGTGAACAGGCCCTGGAATCGACGGAAGTTGCGGCGGTACATCAGGTAGTGCGACAGAGCCAGGATGAAGGTCAACTTGGCCAGCTCGGAAGGCTGCATGTCGAACAGGCCCAGGGGAATCCAACGGCGGGCTCCGCCACGAGCGGGCATCAGGAACACCAGCAACAACAACACGATCGTCGCACCAAATAGCAGGTAGCTGACCGGACGCAGTGACCGGTACGGCACCCAGGCCGCGGCGATCAATGCCGGGATCGCCAATCCGACCCAGACCAACTGACGGGTGAAATACGCCCCCGATCCGGCCAACTGGTCGCCTCGCGAAATCCCTGCCAGGCCAAGAACGACCAGGGCCGTCGCGGCCGCGACCACGCTCCAAGGCACCCGCTTCAATCCCTCGCCCAGCTGCACCGCGATTCTCCCATGTTTGACCACCACTTCGGCGACCGGCTACTGTCGAGCGTCAAGGTTGTAGTCGATTCTCGCTCGATAACGGAACCGCAGGTGGACATCCGATTGCCCGGCCCCAGACAACTCGTCGGTCCCCTGCTGCTACTGGCGGCAGTGGCAGGACTGTGGAGCATGCTGGCCCGGCAGCCGCTGTGGCACACCGACCTCTGGGGACACCTCGCATACGGACGCTGGATGACCGAACACGACGGACAGGCACCCCTGAGAGAACCGTTCCTGCCCTACGCCGACGACTCGCCACTGGTCAACACCGCCCGCCTGAGCCAGCTGATCGGATACCGTGTGCTGGCCGCCGGAGGAGTCGAAGCGCTGCAATTGCTGTACGCCACACTGGTCACCGGATGTGCACTACTGGCAATCTGCCCCGTCCTGGTCTCCAGGTGCCGCCACCGGATCCCTGCGGCGATCGCCGGAGCCGCCATCTTCCTGGCCGTCGGCTGGCAACAACTCGAGATCATCCGACCGCAATTGGCCGGACTGGCCTGCTTCACACTGCTGCTCGCCCTGCTCCACGACCCCAGGCCGGCCTGGTGGCGAGTGGTCCTGGTCTCTGTCGTACTGGTGGCCTGGGGCAACCTGCACGGCTCGTTCGTCATCGGCTGGTTGCTGCTGACCGCACACCTGCTCGGCCGAGCCATCGATCGCGTCGCCAGAACACGCAGCCTGAATTCCTGGTGCACCGACCGCCAATTCATATTTCGACTCTGGCAAACAATCGTCGGACTGCTCGCGCCCCTGCTGGCCACCCCCTATGGATTCCACCTGCCGTGGGTCGCCTGGCGGATCGGCCGACACCCCAACCTGGCCGATATCATCGAGTGGCAACCGCTGGCATGGGACCAGCCACAAGCCAAGGCCATGCTGGTCGCCACCGTGCTGATCGTGGCGCTCGGACTCGCCAGCCGACAACCCGTTCGAGCCTGGGCCTTGGTGATGCTCGTGACAACCGGCATCGCCGCACTGGTGTGCTCGCGGATGATCAACTGGTGGGCCCCCGTCGCCGGACTGGTCGTCGCACTCCAGACATCAACACTCGGAAAACCGACCCCGTTTGCTGCCAAGCTGACCTCGGCCAGATGGCAAAATCCAGCCCGCCGTGGACTCGCTGTGGCCATGATCGCATTCGCCACAGTGATCGCGGCTCCGGCAGCTCGTGGCATGTTGACCGAGCGTGACAACCTGCTCGCGCGACGGCCAATCGTCTCGGCAGCCACGCCAATCGAAGTCACCGACTGGCTCCGCAAACACCCTCCACAGGGAATCGTCCTCGCCGCCTACGAATGGGGCGACTTCCTGATCTGGCAAGGGCCACCACGAATCCAATTGCTCGTCGCCTCGCACGCTCACCTCGTCCCCGAATCCGCGTGGCAAGACTACATCCAGGTGATCCGCGTCGCCGACGACTGGAACACGAGGCTCGATCGACACAACATCCAGACCCTGGTTCTCGATCGACACCGTCAAGCCGGACTGATCGACGCACTCGACTCCAAGAGCAACTGGAAACAGGTCTACGCCGACCAACTCGCTGAAGTCTGGTCGCGGGAACCATCGCGGTGACCTCGCGGACCACGAATCACCCGATCGCTTCGTCGATCGCCGCTCGAAAACCACTCTCGTCGTTCCGGGCAACCGCGCGAACCGCCCGCTCCAGGCTCCCAATCAACCTCTCCGACACCGGTACCGCCGTTCCCGGATCGGGCACTGCCGGAACCAGGCTCTCTGCAATCACCGCCGCCAAACGATCGATACCAGCACCGGTCAACGCCGACACCACCAGCGCGTCGCTTGGCAACTCGCCCTCGGCAACATCCCCCAGGTCACTCTTGTTGGCCACCACCAATGCCTCACTCAGCTCGTCCATCAACCGCCGACTGTCCCCGTCGACTCCCTGCGACCCATCGACGACCAGCACCACCAGATCGGCCGAATCCAGTTCCCTGCGAGCATGCGCGATGCCGATCGCCTCGATCTCGTCTTCCGTCGCTCTCAACCCCGCCGTGTCCGCCAACCGGATCGGCCACCCCTCCAGTGCAGTGTGGCCAACGACCACGTCGCGAGTCGTCCCCGGTTCGTCCCACACAATCGCTCGGCCGAACCCCAGCAACGCATTCAGCAAACTCGACTTGCCCACGTTGGGCAACCCGGCCAAGACCACCGTCGGCGGCACAACCAATTGCCGACCTAAATTCGACCACTCGAGCAACTCGGCCAACCAACCCGCCGCCTGATCCCGTTGCTTCCAATCCACAGAACCCAGCCGCTTCAAGGCATTCACCAACACTCCGGTTTGTTGATCCAGCAGCAAAGCGGCGGTTCGCCACGTGGTCGCCGCAGACAACGCCTGGGCCAATTCGATTTCAACCCGATTCGCAGGCCGCTTGCCGCCATCCTCGATCATCTCGACCCACTCGCACTGCGTCACTCCCACACCGGCCAGGTCCTCGAAAATCCGAGCCACCGCTGCAGTTCCACCATGACAGTGCAGTTCCACCCGTTCCTCGGAAACACGACACACCACAATCTGTTCGCCCGCCAACCCCGTCTCGACGTCGCCTCCGCGACCCTGCCAATGACCAAAGCAAATCCGGTTGATTTCCTGCTCGGCCAACATCTTCCCGTTGGCGGCAGCGAACAGCCGATGCCGGTCAATCAACTCGACCGCATCCTCGACCAGCAGACTGGCGACCGCCCCGCGACCCTTGGGCGTCAGGACCGCCACTCGAGCAGCACTCACGTCGACCGCCCGGCATCGTCCCCAAGTGCCACTTCGGCCAAACCACGCAGGCCCAAATGAGGCACCAGACGGGCTTCAGTCAACGCCGTGGCCAACAACGGACCACCGCCACCGGTCAGGAACAGCTCCGGAATCTCACTCTTGAACGAGTCCAACATGGCCCGGACCAGTTCCCGGACGGCTCCCAATTGACCAAAGAACAACCCGCTTCGGATCGCCGCACGGGTGTCCTGGCCCACCGCCTCGATCGGATCCGCTCCGAGTTCTTCAAGAGTGAGCAGTGGGAGCAGGGCGGTGTAACGATGCAGCGAACGGGCCAATAGACCAAACCCCGGCAAGATCGCTCCGCCCAGAAACACTCCGTCCGCATCAACCGCGTCGACCGTCGTGGCCGTGCCCGAATCGATGATGATCGCCGGGCGGCCGTCCGACACCAGACGGTTCACGGCCACTGCATTCAACAACCGGTCGATGCCGGTCTGATTCGCTTCGACCACGTCGGCCGTCCGGACTTCCAAGCCCAGGCAACCGGCGTCGGTCAACACGCGTGGCGCAGCCCATCCGACCGGCCAGTCGTCGACCACCCGGTCGCGAACCGCCGGGTTCGAACCCGCCACGATGCCACCTGGTCCGCCGCCGGACAACTCACCCAACCAGCCACCAATCTCCTCCCATGGCATCCGGCCATCCGGAGCCACAGCCAGCGACTGCATCAACTCGGGCAACTGCAACACACCAGCAGCGCCGGCCTCGGCCGACGATAACTCGAACATCCCAAACTTGATCCGGCTGTTGCCCACGTCGACTGCCAGCAGCCTGGACGCGGCCAGTGCACCCATCACGACATGTCCTCGATCGGTTCGATCCGTTCGATCCGTTCGATCCGTTCGATCCGTTCGATCAGGGCAGTCGCGAAGTCGGTCGTTCCCAGGTCGCCGCCAAGATCCCGAGTCAGACAACCGTCGGCCAGTGCCCGGTTATAAGCCTCCTTGATCCGCCCACCCGCCTCGCGACACGCCGTGTCGTTTCGGGTCTCGGCAATATGGTTCAGCATCATCACCGACGACATGGTCAACGCCAGCGGATTGGCCACTCCCTGGCCGGCGATATCCGGAGCCGATCCGTGGACCGCCTCGAACACAGCCAACTCCTCGCCAATGTTCGCACCCGGAACCACTCCCAATCCGCCGACCTGCCCGGCACACAGGTCGCTGACCACGTCGCCATAGAGGTTTTCGAGCAGCAACACGTCAAACTGTGACGGATCCTGGACCAGCTTCATGCAGCCGGCGTCGATGATCACTTCCTCGTACTCAATGTTCGGATACTCAGCTTTGTGCACCTGGCGAGCACAACGCAGGAACAGCCCGTCGGTCAGTTTCATGATGTTGGCCTTGTGGAAGACCGTCACCTTCTTCCGGCCACGCAGGTCGGCAAACCGGAACCCAAACCGTGCGATCCGGTCGCAGGCCGTCTCGGTCGCCACCTTCATGCTCATCACCACGCCCGGAGTCACTTGGTTCTCAATACCACTGTAAAGACCCTCGGTGTTCTCGCGGATGATCACCAGGTCGACGTCGTCGAATCGAGTCGAAACACCCGGCAGGTTCCGCACCGGTCGTACGGCGGCAAACAGGTTCAGCTTCTGACGCAGCTGCACGTTGATCGACGTGAAGCCTTCGCCGACCGGAGTCGTACACGGACCCTTCAGGGCCACGCCGTGATTCGCAATCGCTTCGATCGTCGAAGCCGGCAACACGTCCTGACCACGCTCCAATGCCGCCAGTCCGGCATGATGCACATCGAACGTCAGCGGAGCACCGGCCGCCTCGAGGATCCGGCAGGTGGCGTCGGTGACTTCCGGACCAATCCCGTCCCCGGGAATCAACACAACATCATGTAAACTCATCGGTAGAATGCCTCAGCTCTCGGTCGCCTCCCGTGCCGCCAGCACCCGCTCGTGGACGACCTCGCCGCCGCGAGTAACCAGCGTGCCACACACCACCTCGTCTTCGGACTCGACATCGATCTGCCCGTCTCGACACATGTGCAACAGAAAATTGGCCACGTTGTTGGCATACATCAGGCTGGCATGTGCCGGCACGGTGCAGTGAAGGTGTAACGGGCCGAGGATAGTCACCCCCGAGTCGGATGTGAAGTTCTCGCCCGGCTTGGTCAATTCACAATTGCCACCACGCTCGGCCGCCAAATCGACAATCACCGAACCGGGCTTCATCGCCTGGACCATCTCGGTCGTCAGCAGGATCGGAGCCGGTCGGCCGGGGATCAAGGCCGTGGTGATCACCGCGTCCATCTGGGCCAGGTGCTCGGTCATCGCCTGCTGCTGCCTGGCCGCCTGGTCCTGGCTCTGCTCCTTGGCATAACCACCAGCGTCCTCCGACGCGCCCGACGTGTCGATCAGCTCCAGGAACTTCGCTCCCAGACTCTCGACCTGCTCCTTGACCACCGGCCGAATGTCGTAGCCCCAGACCAAAGCGCCCAGTCGACGTGCCGTGGCAATCGCCTGCAAACCCGCCACGCCGGCACCCAATACCAGCACCTGAGACGGATGCAACGTCCCGGCAGCCGTGGTCAGGTATGGCATGACTCCAGGCAACGCCATCGCTGCCAGCAGGACCGCTTGGTAACCGGTCAGAGTGCTCATGGAACTCAAGACGTCCATCGACTGAGCCCGAGCGATGCGTGGGACCATGTCGAGCGAAAAGGCTGAGATGCTTCGAGCGGCCAGTTGATCGACCACTGCGTGTTCGATCATCGGATCGAGTACCGCAATCAACACCGCGGCGGTTGGGATCTGGTCGATGGTCTCGGAATCCGGAGGCCTGACGCACAGTACGATCTCGGACCCGGACAACAGGTCGGCACGATCCGCGACGATTGTCGCACCCGCTTCGCGGAATTCCAGATCAGTGATCCCCGAAGCCGTACCGGCTCCCGATTCGATGTGCACGACCAACCCCGCACGGTCCATCCGCTTGACCGTCCGCGGCGTCACCGCCACCCGAGTCTCGCCTGCGGCCAGTTCCCTGGGCACCACGACCTTCATGCTTGCCTTTCATATCCCACGCGATCAAGCGAGGCTAAAGCGATAGTGTTTCGATGAGTTGTTCGGCCACCTGCTTGCCGTCGCCAAAGAGCATCGCGCAATTCGGTGCCACAAACAATTCGTTGGGAATCCCCGCAAAACCCGGACTCATGCTCCGCTTGATCACGATCACCTGGGCCGCCTTGTCGACGTCGAGGATCGGCATGCCGTAGATCGGACTCCCCTCGGCCGTCCGAGCCGCCGGATTGCAAATGTCGTTGGCACCCATCACCAACGCCACGTCCGTTTCGGCAAACTCGGGGTTGATCTCCTCCATCTCAACCAGGTCGTCGTACGGAACATTCGCGTCGGCCAGCAACACGTTCATGTGGCCCGGCATGCGACCGGCCACCGGGTGAATCGCATACTTCACACTGATGCCTCGCTCCTTGAGCACGTCGGCCATCTCGCGGATGGCAAAATGCGCACCAGCCGCAGCCATGCCGTAGCCCGGGACGATGATCACGCGACGAGCATCAAACAACCGTTCGGCAGCCTCGACGGTCGAAATCGACTGAGGATCACCCTGCAGCTCGCCGCCGCTGAACTGAGCACCTCCGCCAGATCCTCCGACGGCACCGAACAACACATTCGTCAAGGAACGGTTCATGGCACGACACATCAACAGCGACAGCAGCAGGCCGGACGAACCGTCAAGGGCACCAGCGATGATCAGGACCTTGTTGCTGAGTACAAAGCCGGTGGCCGCGGCGGCCAAGCCCGAATAGGCATTCAGCATCGCGATCACCACCGGCATGTCGGCACCGCCAATCGGCAACACGAACATCACGCCAAACAACAACGCCATCCCGGCCAGCACAAAGAAGAAGACAGGATCCAGGCTGCCAACGACCAATCCGAAGATCAGGTACAGCATCACCAACAACCAACCGATGTTGACCACGTTCTGAAACGGATAGGTCATCGGCCTGGTGCTGATCAGGCCACGCAACTTGCCGAATGCCACTATGCTGCCCGTGAACGTCATCGCACCCAACATGATCTCCAGACCCGCCACGCCGACGTGGAATGAACTGAAGTCTGATGCGGAGGTGCCTTCGGGAGGTAGAATGACGTGACGGATGACTTCGCAGATACCTACCAGCCCACTGGCCGCACCACCCAAACCGTTGACGATCGCAATCCGCTCGGGCATCGCCGTCATCGGCATGAACACCGCCATCACCAGGCCAATCACTCCGCCAGCCACCATCCCCACCACGATCCAGCCCCATTGGACAATCAACCCGTGCTGCATCGTGCCAACTATGGCCAAGATCATGCCGCAGGCTGCCAGCAGGTTGCCCCGCCGGGCCGTCTCGGCCGAACTCAGGTCGCGGATCCCCACGATGAACAACACCGCAGCGGCCAGGTACAGCCACTCGGTCGACATCGGTACCAACTCGGCCAGTCCCTGCACGGTCTAACGACTCCCCTTGCGGAACTTCGCCAGCATCCGGTCGGTGATCGCAAATCCCCCCACCACGTTGCACATCGCACACCCCACGGCCAAACCACCCAATACGTTGCAGATGACAGGCTCGGCCAACCCCGCAGCAACCAGCGAACCGACCAAAGAAATGCCGGAAATCGCGTTGGTGCCGGACATCAGCGGAGTGTGCAACAGGGGCGGGACACGCAGGATCAGCTGGTGACCGAGAAACGACGCGAGAATAAAGATGTAGAGCAGGATCAGCAGCTCGGAACCGTCGACACCGTGATCGGTCGCAACCGGGACCGCCGGCAGCGTTTCGTGAGCCAACAGCATCTCCGGACGCAGACACGCCAAAGCCACGACCGTAGACAACAGCCACCCTCGCGTTCGACGTAGACAACGCACACGTTTCAAGCCAACACCCCGCTCGCGAAATGACACCGCGGGGAGATTAGTTCAACACCGCCGAACACGGCAAGTAAAGAAATCGGGGGCTGGCGCTCCCGCCCGTGGCGGGTTGCCTATCCCTGATCGGCAAGTTACCAAAAGATAAATTCGGCTAACGACCCGGGCTGCAGATTCGACCGCCGTGGCCCGATCCGTCTTGTCATTGCCGACCGTCGACGAGAAAATAGGAAGTGTGGGCCGAGGCGGGCAACAGATGAGGATCGACACAAACATGACAGGTACGTCCACCAACGGTTCGCACAACGGATCATCTAATGGCACCACCGATCGCGACGGTTTCTGGACCGACGAAGATCGGGCAACGGTCGAAAAATTGGTCGAGACGATCCGGCGGGTCGAGCAGCATGCCTTCGAGACCGGCGACCGAGTCCTGATCAGCGACGCTCACAACCTGCTCGGCGGACTCGTGCAGCTCTACGATCTGCTCACCGCGTTTCGCAATAGCCCCGACGGCCGGATCAAGGGCCCGCAAGGAGTGGCCAAGAAACTGGGGCTCACGCGCAACGGAGTCTACTGCCGACTCGAAATGGTCGGACTCGATCCCGAAGACCTAAGGAACCCAACCGGCAACGTGCTCGACCTGGTCCACCTCAGTCGTATCCTCGGACCACTCGCACAACGATTGCAACAGACCGCCGCTTCGATCTAGTCGACCGCTCCAGGCACCGGTCCCGACCAGACTGTCAGGCCCTCAAGCGACCTGTCCGAATCGCTGCGGCCTCGGCCCAAGGCCCAGCCCAACCCGAACAGCAACGGATTGGCAACCACGCCGACCCAGAATGTGTCAAGAACCCGCTCGTGCAGATCGGGAAACCACTCGGCCCCCAGGCCGGAACTCAAGCCAACCCACCCGCTGACCAAGGCGACCGAAACCGCCGTGGCGACGCCGGCCGAACGGCCGGTGGCTCGCCGAGTCAACAGCCCCAACAGAAACAGACCCAACAACCCGCCACCCAGTATGCTCAACAACTTCGTCTGCACATCCTCGACACCCTCGGGAGTCCGAGTGGCATGGATCAGCAATCCACTGCCGATCATCACACCGCCAACCAACAGGCTCACACCACGCCCCACCCGACCCAGGTGACGCTCGTCACCATCTCGACACCACAGACGACTGTAGAAATCGTTGGTGATCGTCGATGCGATCGCGTTGATACTGCTGTCCAATGTCGACATCGCCGCCGCGATCAACCCGACAATCACAAATCCCGCTACGCCGGCAGGGATCCGAGTGATGATGAAGTGCGAAAAGATCTGTTCGGGTTCCAATTCGGCAACGACCGGATCGATCTGGAATCGGTAGAACACAAACAATGCGGTGCCGACGAACAGAAAGTAGGCCCAGACAGGAAACGTCAGCAGCCCGCCAATCCAAAGCGCCCGGTTCGCCTCACGCTTGCTGCTCGCAGCCATGTATCGCTGCACCGTTGTCTGATCGGTGCCCAGGATCTGTAGAAACACGATCAGCTTCGTCAGCATCGTCGCACCAAGTGTGTGGCTGGCCACATCGCCAGCCGATACCCCGAAACTCATCTTCTTATGCTCACCGGCAACCTCCAACAAACCACCCAACCCACCGGGTATCCCACCCAAGAGGATCGGCAGGCAGATCAGGCCGCCACCGATCAATGCCACACCCTGCAGCACGTCGGTCCAAATCACCGCTCTCAGGCCGCCCAGCACCGTGTAGCCAGCCACGATCACGCCAAACACGACGATCACCAGGTCCAGGAACCAGTCCTCGCGGCGGCCAAACATCAGCTGCAACGACTCGGACGCCACAAACAGAATCAACCCCATTCGAGCCACGTGGAACAAAATGAAGGCTCCGCCGGCGTACAGACGAGCCCACAGTCCGAAACGGCGTTCCAAGTACTCGTAGGCCGACTGCAACCCACCAGCCCGATAAAAGGGGATGAACAACAACCACGCCACAGGCAATGCCAGGACGTACATCGCGTTGGCCGGAAGGTGACGCCAGTTCGACTGGTACGCCGCCGCCGGCAACGCCAGGAACGTCATCGAACTGACGATCGTGGCCATCAACGAAAAACCGACCGCCCAACCGGGTAACGAACGGTCGGCCAGAAAGTATCCGCCCGCCGTCTTGCTCGTCCGAGAACACATCACGCCGATCGCGGCGATCAAGGCCATTCCCAGGCCAATCACCACGATGTCGGCGGTACGAAGTGTCGCAGGCACGTCCGCTCCCATTCCCGAGCCGGTCCGAAGCCTGAGCCAGCTACTTCTTCTTGCCCGACTCGATCGCCACCAGATGCACCTCGAAGATCAGCACCGCATCCGGGCCAATCTCCTGGCCGGCACCGCGTGGTCCGTAGGCGAGCTCCGAAGGAATCACCATGCGGTAGACCGAACCGACATTCATCAACTGCAACGCCTCGGTCCAACCCTGGATCACCCGGTTCGCGGCAAACCGGACCGTCATGTCGGAGGAACCGGGCAACTTACCCTTGAACGATTCGTCGAAGACCTTTCCGTCGATCAGAGTGCCCCGGTAATGCACTGCGACATTGTCCGTCGCCTTGGCCGTGGCTCCCTTACCAGCCCGAAGCACCGTGTACTGCAAACCACTCTTGGTCGTCTTGACTCCCCGCTTCTTGCCGTTGGCCGCCAGGTAAGCCAAGCCGTCCTTCTTGTTCTTTCCGGACATCGCCTTGCTCTTGGCAGCTTGCTGAGCCTGCATCTGCTTCTGGAACTCCGCCAAAGCCGCCCGCGACTGCTCGTCGTTCAAGGCAGGCTTCTTGCCAGACAGGATGTCGGCGATCCCGACGGCAAGCAGCTTGGGATCGATTTCCAAGCCCTGCCGCTTCAACCCCTGGCCGATCTGCAACCCGATCGCATAACTCGCCTTGTCCCGATTGCTCTTCAAGACCGGACCGCCAGCAGCCTTCCCGGCGGCAACCGCCGCCGTCGGCTTCTTCGCCCCAGCGTCCTGAGCCTCACCCAGAGACACGGTGATGGCCAGCAGAACAGCACTTCCAAAAGTTAGCGAAAGAACCAAATGTCGCATGACTGAATACTCCAAACCCAGTATCACGGCGTAACGGAAACAAACAGATGCCCACCCTACCGGCTCACCAACGAGGGTCAACTCTTGACACTTACACTCCGCGATTTTTCGGCCGGAACAAGCCCGTGTGTCACGTGTTGACCCCCTCTGGTCTTGAGTCAGGCCGCTGGTCGTTCGATGTCAGGCACAGTCTGACCTACAGCAAGTTGACTGGGCCGTTATTACGATTCGATGAGCGGCCAATTCCGGTCCGAAACCAGGGGGAACTGCCAATGAGGTGGGCTGGGGTAGGGCTGGGGTAGGACTGGGGTGGGGCTGGGACCGGCAGTTGCAAAGGGTAGGTTGACCTCGTAGAACAGTCGTTTGGCCGCGGCAATCGACTCGGGCGCCGCCCGTACGTCTTTCCACGTTCTTCGACGGTCACCAGCCACCAATGCCCACCGCATTGATCACTCCAGAAGCCCTGATCGATCAACCCGGTCCTCATGTCGATCGGTTGATCGACGCCGGTTTCGAGGTCCGCTATCCCGACGATTCCACGTTCACTCGTGGACGACCTGCCGACCAGACGATTTCAGGCCTGGAAGGAATCGATGCCTTGCTGGCCGGTGGCGAGAAGTTGACATCCGAGGTATTGGAGGGCTGTCCGGGTCTGCGAGTGATCGCTCGCTGCGGTGTCGGTTTCGACCGTGTGGATATCCCGGCAGCCACGCGACTCGGACGAGTCGTCACGATCACTCCGACAGCCAACCATGCGGCCGTCGCCGAACAGGCACTTGCACTGCTCTTTGCCGTCTCGAAACGAGTCGTCGTCCACGACAGCTTGGTGCGATCCGGAGGCTGGAGCACCGAACCGATGCGGCCGATTCGCGGCCAAACACTGGGCATCTTCGGACTGGGCCGAATCGGACGCACCATGGCCACCCGCTGTCAATCACTGGGTATGACGGTGATCGCGACCGAAAAATACCCAGACGTAGCCTTCTGTGCCGAGCAGCAGATCGAGCTGGTCGATTTCGACACACTGCTGTCTCGAAGCGACACCATCAGCATCCACTGCCCACTCAACGACGACACTCGCGGCCTGTTCGATGCAGGCGTGCTGTCGAACATGAAGCCTCAGAGCGTGCTGATCAACACGGCTCGTGGCGGGATCATTGTCGAAAGTGACCTCAGCGAAGCTCTGCAAAACGGACCGCTGGCCGCCGCCGGCCTGGACGTCTTCGAACAGGAACCCGCCTCGACCGACAACCCCCTCTTCGCACTCGATAACATCGTCGTCAGCCCGCATCTGGCCGGAGCCGACACGACCAGCATCCAGGACATGGCCAACGAAGCGGCCGACTGCATTGCCACTCTGTACGAAGGCAACTGGCCAGGCTCGGCAGTGGTCAATTCCGACGTCCAATCCAACTGGTCTTGGTAGCTCCACTCCTCACCCATTCCCTGGCATTCGTCGAGTCACCCGTCATGACGGAAATCGTTTCACTGATCGCCGATCTTCACACCGTCCGCTGCGGCGGCTGTAAGGTCCTGATCGACGACCCCCTCGCCGTTGATTGCTCGTACTGCGGAGCGACATTCGACCGAGTGGTTTCGAACCACGTGGGCTTAGCCAAACGTCTCAACAACGAACGGTCTGGTTCCGATTCCGACGACGAGCCCGCCCCGGACACGACCGAAGCGGCTGCGACCGAAGAACTGCTTAGTGTGCCTCGAAACGTCCTCGCCGAATTGGCCGAAACCCTCAAGGGGATCGATGGAGCCGGCGATGCGGCTGTGGTAGTGGCCGGACTGCTGGAATCGGCCGAGGTTCCAACCGATGCCTGAATTCATCAACCCGGTCAAGCAGGCCTTCGACGACGGCCGAGTCGCCTGGGGCGTCGGACTGCTCGACTGCTCCGATATCCTCGCCAAACTCTCGGTCGACACCGGCCCGGAATTCCTCTGGATCGATCTCGAACACCGAGCGTACGGTCCCAACGAAGTCCGCTGGGTGCCGATCATCTGCCGCCAGGCCGGCGTCTCGCCCATGATCCGCGTCCCCGGTCTCGATTCGAACTGGATCAAGAAAGCACTCGACATCGGCGCCAGCACCATCATGGTGCCTCAGATCGACACCGCCGAAGAAGCCCGCTTGGCCGTCGAATACTGCAAGTATCCGCCCGAAGGATCTCGAGGCGTTTCGCCACTGTGGCCGATGATGATGGACGTCGACTGGAGCGACTACCTGCCGGTGGCCAATGCCGAAACCGCCGTCATCGTTCAGATTGAATCGCCCTTGGGACTGGAAAATATCGACGAAATTGCCGCGGTTGACGGAGTGGACGTGGTGTTTGCCGGTCCGCAGGACATCGCCGCTTCGATGGGAGTCATCGGCCAGCCGCGGCATCCCGATGTCGTCAAGATTCTTGACGGGTTCCCCGAACGAGTTGGCCGGTTCGGCAAGCCGGCTGGCATCACCGACAACGGCTACGAACATGCGGCCCGGTGGCGCGACCAGGGATACCGCTTCATCAACATCGGCACGGTCTCACACCTGGGCCTCGACGGCACCCGTGACGCGTTTCAGAGGCTTCGTGCCGGCAACGGCAACTAGCGGCCGTCTCGACCCGTTCCCAGCCGTCCGCTAGGATGCCGCCCGCCATGGACGCCAGCGGAATCCGTAACTTCTCGATCGTCGCACACATCGACCACGGCAAGAGTACGCTGGCCGACCAGCTGCTGTTGCGGACCGGTACGATTACCGAACGCGAGTTTCGCGACCAGGTTCTGGACGACCTCGACATCGAACGAGACCGAGGCATTACGGTCAAGGCACGCTCGGTCGCGCTGACTCACGAATTCGACGGCCAACACTACGAACTCAACCTGATCGACACCCCCGGCCACGTCGACTTCCACTACGAAGTTTCCAGAAGCCTGGCCGCCTGCGAAGGGGCCCTGCTGCTGGTCGACGCCTTCCAGGGAGTCCAGGCTCAGACCGTCGCCAACGCCTACGCCGCACTCGAAGCCGGACTCGAAATCATCCCGGTCATCAACAAGATCGACCTGCCGGTGACGCGGATCGACGAAGTGCTGGCCGAAATCGAAACCATGCTCGGACTCGACCCCGACGAAGCCCTACTCGTCAGCGCCAAGGCAGGGATCGGGATCGATGAGGTCTTCGAAGCGATCCGAGACCGAGTGCCAGCACCACAAGGCGAACCGGACAAGCCGCTGCAAGCACTCGTCTTCGACAGCAAGTACGACAGCTATCGCGGCATCGTCATCCATCTCCGCGTCATGCAAGGAACCATCCGCACCGGTGACCGGGTCCGGTTCATGCGGGCTGGAGGTCAACACGAAGTGCTCGAACTGGGACAGTTCCGGCCCGACATGACCCGCTGCCAGGAACTGGGGCCCGGCCAGGTCGGATACCTCGTCACCCGCATCAAGGAACTGGGCGCGGTCCGAGTCGGCGAAACAGTGACCGGGTCCGAAGAACCAGCCCACGAACCGCTGCCGGGGTACCACGAACCTCAGCAAATGGTCTTCTGCGGCATGTACCCCACGTCCGCCACCGATTTCGAAACGCTTCGAAGCGAACTCCAGAAGTTGAGTCTCAACGATTCGAGTTTCACGTTTCTGCCGGAAACCAGCGATGCACTCGGATTCGGGTTCCGCTGCGGGTTCCTGGGCATGCTGCACATGGAGATCATCCAGCAGCGGCTCGAGGGTGAAGCGGGGATCGAGCTGATACAAACGGCGCCGAATGTCACTTACCAGGTGCTGAAGCGCGACGGAGACATTATCCGAATCGACAATCCTCAGGAGCTGCCCGATTCCGGAACAATCGACGAGTTGCGAGAACCGGTGGCTCGGGCCACGTTCATCCTGCCGGCCGAGAACATCGGCACGATCATGACTCTGTGCGAGGACCGCCGAGGTCGGTACCAGAGCACCGAATACCTCGGCCCCGAAAGAGCTCAACTGGTCTACGAATTGCCTCTGGCCGAGATCGTTTACGACCTGTACGACAAGTTGAAAAGTGCCACGAAGGGCTACGGCACACTCGACTACGACACGATCGGCTTCAACGCCGCCGACCTGGTTCGCCTGGACATCCTGGTCAAGGAGCGGCGTGTCGATGCACTCTCGACGATCGCTCACCGATCCCAGGCCGAACGCCGCGGCCGCTCACTCGTCCGACGACTCAAGCAGGAAATCGCCAAGCACCAGTTCGAAATTCCTCTGCAGGCAACGATCGGAACTCGAGTGATCGCTCGCGAGACGATTCCGGCGATGCGGAAGAACGTGACGGCAAAGTGCTACGGCGGCGACATCACGCGGAAGCGAAAGTTGTGGGCCAATCAACGAGCTGGCAAGAAGCGAATGAAGCAGTTCGGCGAGGTCGAGATTCCTCAGAAGGCATTCCTTTCGGTCCTCGATTCCAGCGGAGACCATTAGATGCCACGCCGCGGCAGTCCGATTCGAGGCCTGCTCGAACTGATCGCCTGCACGGCCATCTCGGTATCACTACTCAAGGGGTTCCTGGTCGAGGGGTTCCTGATCTCAACCGGTTCGATGGCTCCACACCTGCTGGGCTACCACAAACGAGTCGTCTGCCCCGAGTGCGGCTTCGAGTTTGCTCGAGGCACCGACGTCGACGGACCAGCGAACCAACCGGCCGTCGCCACCTGCGTCAACTGCGGCCGGACCGGGATCGACGTCTCAAACGTGCCTCGAAACGAAGGCGACCAGCTGCTGGTCCACAAGTTGCCTTGGGTTTTCTCGGACGTGAAACGCTTCGAACCCATGGTGTTTCGACGTCCCGGCCAGGCCACCACCGCGTTCGTCAAACGAGTGGTCGGGCTTCCGGGCGAATCGATCCAGATTGTTGACGGCAACATCTATGCCGGCGATCGACTCTGCCGAAAAACTCTCGCACAACAACGAGGCCTTTGCGTCACAGTCTACGACGACAACTTCCGCCCACCCGACGGCCAACGCCGCTGGACGACTGGCCCCGGATGGTCCGAACACGACAACGGATTCCGCTTCGCGGCGATGGGCAACTCGATCAGCTGGCTGACTCACCACCACCTCGACATCCAGCAACCCGGTTCCGTCCGCGACCGCTACGCCTACAACCCGCGACAACCCAGAAGCCGGACACGGCCGGTGGATGAAGTGCTGGTGACGTTCGAGTTGATTGCGGGCGATTCGCCGGCTCGGTTTTTCATCGAGCTGCTGACCACCAGTCACCGGGTCAGATGGACCCGCGATTCCGCGGAAAGGAGGCAGTCGCTGAGTGTGGATGGACGGACGGTGAAATCTGTGCCTCTGAAAAAACCACAACCTGGCAACCGGCTCGTCTTCGAGTTCTCGACGATCGACCAGACGTTGCGAGCTGCCGTCGATGGACAACTTGTGCTCCCGCCATTGGCCCTCTCGAAACCCGTCGCACCAAAACAACCCGAACCGGACGAACTGCTTCGTCTGGGCGCCGCCGCCGGGGACCTGGAAATCCACAGCCTGAGGATCGACCGCGACGTGTACTACCGCGGTTCGCACGGACAACACGGAACCACATCGCCCTGGCAGTTGGGTCCGGACGAATTCTTCATGCTGGGCGACAACAGCCCCGTGTCACTCGACAGCCGCTCGTGGCCAAACCCCGGCGTTCCACGACGACTGGTGATCGGCCGGCCACTGCTGGTCCACCTGCCTTCGAGGCAATGGGAGGTCGATCTCGCCGGTCGGCGGCGACACATCCGCATTCCCGACGTCCAACGCATCCGGTATATTCGCTGATTCAAACGACAACTCGCAAAACGTCAGCCTCGCAAGAACAACTCCAAGACAACACCCGTTATGACTCCGTCGGATGACTCGACCCAACCCGGCACCCAATCCGGCACCCAACCCGGCACCCGGCCTTCGGGCAGTGCTTCGGATCTGTTGACCGGTGTCGAGCCGGAACGGCGAGGTGGTTGGCGCGAGACGATCGAGTCGTTTGCGATCGCGTTCATCCTGGCCTTCGTCTTCAAGACGTTCGAGGCCGAAGCCTTTGTGATTCCGACCGGGTCGATGGCTCCGACGCTCTACGGCCGACACAAGGATGTCGACTGCGAGGCGTGCGGGCACAACTATGCGGTTGGAGCGAGTGAAGAGTTGCACGAGGACTGGTACCAGCCCAACCTCCGACTCACGTCCTCCTACTGCCCCAACTGCCGAAACGAGAACGACATCAAGGATCTGCCGGTGTTCAAGGGCGACCGGATCCTGGTCAACAAGTTTCCCTACGAGTTCGGTCCACCGAAGCGATGGGACGTGACGGTGTTCAAGTTCCCCGAGCAGCCCAACGTCAACTACATCAAGAGAATGGTGGGGTTGCCCAACGAGACGATCGTGATCCGGCAGGGGAATCTCTACGTGGCCAACCCCGACGGCAGCCGCCAGATTCTCAGAAAATCCGACCCGGACAAGCAGGACGTGCTGCAATTGCCGGTCTTTGACAACGATTTCCCCGAGACCGGATTGCACGCTCGGGGCTGGCCCAGTCGCTGGTCCGCCGTCAAACGCGACCTCGACAACCCGCGTGCGGTGGCCGGCTGGAGCGAATCCAAGACCGGCTGGACGGTCTCGGACGACGCCCGCTCGTTCTCACTCGCCGCTTCGAAACAACTGAACTGGCTGAAGTACCGACACTTCTTGCCTGAACCCGAAACATGGACCGGGCAAGGAGCGATCGAATCGCTGCCCCGGCCTCGGCTGATCACCGACTTCTGCGGCTACAACACGTACGAAGGAGGCCATCTGCCGGGCCGCGACCAGGACTGCTACTGGGTGGGCGACCTGACTCTGTCGTGCGAGATCCACGTCGAGCAGGTCGGAAAGTCGGGGTTGCTGTGGCTGGAATTGATCGAAGGCCGCCGTCGTTTTCGGGCCGAATTCGACCTGGCTAAGGCGACGGTTCGCATGACCTCCCGCATCGATCTGAACCGCGACGGGGAGGAACAGGAAGTACTGGGTCGAGCCCAAGGCGTGCGACTCGAGAACGGCCGACACACCCTTCGGTTCGCCAACGTCGACGATCGGCTTTGCCTGTGGGTCGACGGCAACCTGGTCGAACTCGGCCCGGACGTCTCGTATCGACAGGATGCTACCGATTTCCCCGGACCGGGGATCGACGACCTGGCTCCGGTGGGAATCGCCGCTCAAGATGCCCGCCTGACCGTCTCGCACCTCGGCATCTCTCGCGATATCTACTACCGCAGCGAGGTGGTTCGCGATCCCGACACGCGATCGGTGAACCCGCCGTGGCGAGACGAAAGCAGCGACCAGAACGGGCTGCTCGCTGCACTCGCAGACCCCCGTACCTGGCACCAACGCTACAGCAATTCGGCCAGGGAAGCGGTGTTTCGACTGGGGCCGGACGAGTTCCTGATGCTTGGAGACAATTCGCCCAAGAGCAAGGATGGGCGGCTCTGGGGAAACAGCCGTGGTGCCTCCCGGCGACACGCGGTGCCTCGAAAGGCACTCGTCGGCAAGGCCTTCTACATCTACTGGCCACACGGACTTCCGTTTTTCAATGACGGACAGGGCTTCCCCGGCAGTGGGGAATCGATGCTGAGACGTCT
>CAVOEV010000068.1:0-19790 GCA_963694825.1 Planctomycetota bacterium | reverse complement strand
GGCCACCGTCGTCCTCCCTGATCTGACCCTCGAAGCCAAGATCTCCTCTGTCGCCAGCGTCACTCGACCGGCCGCCTGGTGGATCGGCAACATGGTGAAATACGAAACGGTCATCGACTTGCCTTCCGTCGCTGGACTGCGGCCCGGAATGACGGCTGTCGTGAAGGTGGTGGTGGCTGAACACAGGGATGTCCTGTCGGTCCCGGTCGCCGCCGTCGTCGACGCCGAAAACAGCCACCGGTGCTGGGTCAAGACCTCGCGGGGTATCGAACTGCGGTTGCTGGAACTGGGCGACAGCAATGATGAGTTCATCGTCGTTCTCGCCGGGTTGAACGAGGGCGACAAGGTCCTGCTCAATCCACGAGGACACGTTGAAGAGAGCCAGTCCGACTCTCCCAAGGCGATCAAGACACAACCGAACACTCCAACCTCCGGCAAAACCAAGAGCAAGACCCTGACACGGAAGCCCGACCATGGTGACTGAGGCTTTCCCGGCCCCCCGGGGGGCCTCCTCCGATTCCGGAATGGACCGCCCCGCGGCCGGACAGGCTGCCCCGTTCGCTGCCTCCGGCAGTCGAGCAGGACGGTGGATGTTTGCCCTCGGTTCCGGAATCCTGCTGCTCGTCGTCGTGGGAGTCGCGGTCAGTTTCCTGCTTCCCTCCACGCCGGACGGCCCGCAGTTGACCTACCGGGTTGTGTTGGGCGACCTGGACGTCACAGTCACCGAATCCGGGACTCTTGAGAGTTCTGAGAACACGGAGATTCGCTGCAAGGTCCGGGGGCAGAACACGATCACGTCGGTCGTCGAAAGCGGCAGCATCGTCAAGGAAGGCGAAGAACTCCTGCGACTTGACACGCTGCTGATCGAGGAACAGATCCACGAGCGAACCAAGTACGCGCACTGGTGCAAGGCCAGCGAGGTTCAACAGAAGGCTCACATGAACCGCTCGGAGTTGGCCGTCAGAGCGTACCTGGAAGGGGAATTCGTCGAACGGCTGACGGATCTCAAAAAATTTCTCTCGATCGCCAAGTCCAGCGTTCTGACCGCTCAGAACATGCTGGAACATGACCGGATGATGGCCGAACGCGGCTACGTCAGTAACCTGAAGGTGGAGCAACGAGCGTTCCAACTTTCCCAGTCGAAGATGAACCTGGTCATCCAGGAAACCAATATCGATGTCCTGAAGAGGTTCACGAAGGCCGAACGCCTGGAGAGACTCCAGGGGGAACTGAAATCGGCCACAGCCGAATACAAGGCCGCTGCCGAGCGGACCTTCGCCGACGAGCACCGGCGGGATGTCGCGATCGAGGAGTTCAAGCACTGCCGGATCAAGGCGCCTCACGACGGGATGGTGATCCATCCCAATGCCGCTCGATGGAAGAATGCTCCCGAGGTTCGGGAAGGGGCAACGGTCTACAAGAACCAGATCCTCTTGCTGATGCCCAGCCTGGACAAGATGCAGATCAAGATCGGCATCCATGAGTCGATCCTCAAACGAATCACGCCCGGACTGGAAGCCAAGGTGACTTTGCCCGACCGAACACTTCAAGGGAAAGTCATCTCGGTGGCCAAAGTGGCGCGTCCGGCAGGCTGGTGGTCCGGCAACGTCGTGAAGTACGACGCCGTGATCCAGTTGCCAAAGTCCCGAAATCTGAAACCAGGAATGAGCGCCGAGGTGGAGATCATGATCGCATCACGGAAGAACGTGCTGACAGTCCCTGTCGCCGCGATTGTGGAAACCGAAAACAAGGAGACACTCTGCTGGATCACCACGCCACAGGGCATCAAGAAGCAAACCCTGCAGACAGGCGAAAACAACGACAAGTTCGTCGAGGTCCTCTCCGGACTGGAGGCAGGACACGAGGTCGTGTTGAATCCGCTTGCCTTCATCCCCGAAGCCCAGCAGGAGGCTCTGAAGATCAGGGGATCCGCCAAGACAGCCGACGACAAGTCCTCAAAGACCAGCAAGCCGGGCGATTCGGCAAAGTCGAAGTCTGACAACTCAAAGTCCAAGCCCAAACCCAAGCCCAAACCCAAGCCCAAACCCAAGCCCAAGAAACCCGCCCCCAAGGGTCAGGGAGTAGCGTTCTCGTCGTGGTGACCCGAACCTCCACATCGGCCGGACTGCCGAAACGAGCTGACCAGACACTGGCCCGCGACCTGAACGTCCATTGCGGACAGGGAATGACGTCGTGAGTGGTTCATTTCTTCGAACTATCCAGCTCGGACTCAAAGGGCTGGCCGTCCAGAAGATGCGAGCCAGCCTCGCCGCACTGGGCATCTTCATCGGCACGACGACGGTCATCTGGCTGGTGGCCATGGGAGAAGGTGTCAGCTACCGCGCGCAGCAGCAGATACTGGAACTGGGCGCCAGGAACATCATCGTCCGAACCAAGAAGCCCACCGGATCCAGCGGCGGCGACGCCAGTTCGCAGGTCAGACGTTTCGGACTCACCCGTGCAGATTTTCGCCGAATCAAGTCGAACATCCCCAGCATCGAGAGTTCGGTGCCGATGCGGGAGCTGCGGTTCCAGTTGCGGAACAAAAACCTGACCACCGACTCCAAGCTCGTCGGCTGCATGGAGGAATACCTGGCGCTCAACCAGTTGGAGATCGCCCGAGGCCGATGGCTCACTCAGCGGGACCGGGGACAGAAGGTGGTTGTGCTTGGTCACGAGACCACCACCAAGCTCTTTCCGTACGAGAACCCGATCGGAAAGACCGTCTGGGTCGGCACCGAGTACTACGTGATCATCGGCCAGACCAAGCCCCGCACGGCGTCGGCCGCGATCGGCGGCAGCCTCGATGCTCGCGAATACAACCTCGATGCCTACATCCCACTGAAGACCATGCGACAACGAATCGGCGACATGGTGATGAAACGCGTCGGTATCGGGGGCAGCAACTGGTACGGCGAGGAGGTCCAACTCAGCCAGATCACCGTCAAGGTCAGTGCGATCGAGTACGTCAACGAAACGGCCTCGATCATCGAGACGCTGCTTCAGCGATATCACGACCAGGAAGACTTCGCCGTCGTGGTCCCCAAGGAACTGCTGGAACAGGCCGCGCGGACCCGCGCGATGTTCAACATCCTGCTGGTGGTCATCGCCGGAATCTCCCTGCTGGTCGGCGGCATCGGCATCATGAACATCATGCTGGCCACCGTGACCGAACGGACCAGGGAGATCGGCATCCGCCGGGCCCTGGGCGCGACCCGCAGCCACATCATTCAGCAGTTCCTGGTCGAGTCGGTCGTGCTGACAACGACCGGAGGTCTGCTCGGCGTGTGCTTCGGCCTGTTCTGCGGCCCCCTGTTTCGTGGTTTGCGGAGCCTGGCGACACTGATCAACCCCGACATGCTGCCCGAGGAGGTGTACGCTCTCGAGCCGCGGATTGCGCCGTGGTCGGTCGCACTTTCTGTGGGGATTTCACTCGGCGTCGGGATCATTTTCGGTGTCTATCCCGCCCAACGCGCCGCCGACATGGATCCGATCGAAGCCCTGCGGCACGAATAGGCCCACTGAATGAGGGTTCCGAATTGATCTTTCAGTTCGGATTCACCTCCAGGAGATGGTAACGACGACGTCGACCTTGGCGCCCAGCCGGTTGATCAACTTCACCTTGTCTCCCGGCACCAGGCACAGGCTCCCTCCTGTGGAAGTGGCGCTCGTCTTCTGGGTCCCGGCGACCCGAATGGTCTTTCCCGTACCGCCCACCATGAACTGTGCGGACTCGTTGACCGCCGCACCGTCGGACGCCGAGACGGTGACGGTGGCCACCCGGGTTTTCGAACCAGAACCGACGGGCAAGGACACTGCGGCGCCATCGGCCAACTCGCCACTGTGGGACCAGGTTTTGGTTCCATAAATGACCAGTCCTTCACCCTGCTCGTTATTGGGCCGGTCGTACACTTCAATCAAGCGGTTGTTGTACCGGGATGGATTGGAATTGGTCCCGAACGGCTTGATCAGCTTTCCGGTCTTGACCAGGCCACCGTTCCAGAAGGCATTGATGAGCGCGATGTTCGAGGAACTCTCATCGATATCCAGTGCCGTGGGAATATATCCCTCCGGAGCTCCTCCTCGAATCGGGGTGTAGAAGATGTTCTGTAGCGTGACGTTGGTGCACCGTCTCAGGTGAATGCCACCGACGCCGCCCCCGCACCCGTAGATGTTCTCCAGGACGAGATTCATCAGGTTGTAGTTGTGTGCAATGTGGATGATCGCGCCGCCATGTGCCCTGCCATTTTCCATTCGTACGTTCTTGACCGAGAGGTTCATGCTGACCCCCTTGGTCTCGGTGTCTTCCCAGTACAGGCCGTACTTGCCTCCGACCCAGGCATTGGTTCCGTCAAAGACCACGTTGTGCAGGGCTACACCCGAGGCAATCTTCACCGACGGGCCGTTGGGATCCATCGGAAGCAGGTAGGTGTTTCGGAAGGTGGAATGGTCAATTGAAATCCATTCGAGAGCCGGGTTCTTGTCGATGAGAATCGGCAGGTCGGCGAGAATGGTCACGTTTTCGACAAAGACCAACTGTCGTCCCTGCACCTGGAGTCCAATGCTGTGACTGCCCCCCCAGTTGTGGATGGCAACATTCCGCACTTCGATGATGTCCGCGTCGACGATCCGGATGCCGATCTTCTGAACCCGCTTCTTGTCCTCGTAGGCTCCCGCGGCGACCATGCCGATGTCCCTGATGGCACATTGTGCGATCACGCTCTTGTCCGGATGAGAGAATTCGAACAGCGCCATTGGGGTGGACGGGTTGAATGTGAGCCGGGTGGCGTACATCCCGTCCCCGACGAGTTTCACCCGGTGTCGATTGACGTGGATGATCGTCTGGCAGTTGAACGTGCCGGACAGCCTGACGTTGACACCCGAGAGAGACGGAGCGGAGCGGAGCGGATCGCCTTGTTGATGGCGGGGCTGCTGTCCGAGGAAGCAGGAGAAGCGCCCCACCACTGGGGAAACACTTCGCTGACCGCGCCGGTACCGAACTGTGCCCGCCCCAGACCTGAAAAGACCTGGTGCAGGCCGGCTGAGAATGGCCCGTCGAACCTGATGATGGCCTTGTCGAGAACCTTCAGCACCGTTCCGTTGGGAATCACCACGCTGATGGTCGGTGGAAAGGTGATGTCCGACAGGTTGAACGTCCCGCCCGGAAAATAAAGGGTCCTGGTGCCGCTGCCCTTGCACGCGGCGATGGCCGCGTTGACGGCTTTCGTATCATCCTTCCCGTCGTTGGAGACCGCTCCGAAATCACCGACGTTCGTGACGATGATTGATCCCAGACGAGGCTCTGACGCCGGATCATGAGCGGCTCCCAAACCGACACAGATCCCCATCCCCAGTAAGCAGATGACAGTGGCCGTTCGCGCCATGGCTAAACCTCGCGACGTGTTGAACAGTGAGAACCCCCTCCCGGACTTGAGAGGCTGTGGGCCTTGGCGATGTTAGAACCGGGGCGTATTTACGAAATCCCGTGTGAACTTCAGGTGAACCGAACAACGTGTCCATGACACATTGATTCCTTCGATTAACGGGGGCCGCGGGCTCGAGAGCACGGATCGACAAAGCCGCCGCGGACCGCCCAGTCAACAAGAAACACAGAGAGGCGTTGGTTATGATCGAGACTGACCATTGCCTGATGGAACGAGAGGACTCAACTCATGCACCGCGTCCGTTTTTCGCTGTCCCTGTTACTCATCCTGCTTGTCCTGCAGACTGCCGAAGCACAGAAAGGCCGGACTCGGAGCAGGAACTTGGGGATTGGCACGTTGGCCGGCAACCCACTTGTTCACCAGGAACTGAAGTTGAGTGACGAGCAGAAGGCGACTCTGAAGAAAGTTGTTACCGCAACGCGAACGGCGGCCAAGGCGGCACAGGCCCTGGAAGAACCGGAACGGGCCAGGAAGAACCGCGAGGCAACCCGGAAACTTCGGGCCGCGATTTCCGCCACGTGCAACGACAAGCAGCAGAAGCGACTGTTGCAGATCGAGATCCAGTACACCTCCGGTTCCTGGATGCTGATGCGTCCGGAGCTTTCCAGCATTCTCAAGTTGACGAATCAGCAGCGGCGGCAGATTCGTGAAGTCTCGAAGACATCGCAGGAAAAAGTCCACAAGTTCCGCGAATCACGCAACGACGACAATCTCCGGGAAGTGCAACTCAATATCAACGCCCAGTTGGCCCAGGCGAGAAAGGATGCCGTCAAGCTGTTGACCGAGGAACAGCGGACGAGTTGGAAGGCGGCCAGTGGCGTGGCCTTTGAGCTTTGGCCGGCGAAGAAAAAGAAGAACACAAAGAAAAAGGCGAGCTAGGACTCCTTCTGTGGCAACGAGGCCGCCGCCTCAACCACGCTTTCCCGGCGGACTGAGGACCGAACCATGCAAAGTCGACGTCGTGAATTCCTCTTGGGCCTGGTCGCCGGCAGCACTTCCCTCGGATCCGGCTGGCTGGGTAACCGCAGCATGGCAGCGGTCCAGACGGACGCTCTCGATGCGGCCCGCCGTCAGGCTGCCCATCGCAGGCGGCGCGTCATCTTCAACAACGACGGGGACGACATCTGGGCCAAGGGAGCTGACACGGTCGACAAGTTCCTGGCGGTGCGGCACACGCCGCTGCTGGGCACGCATGTCGACAGCATCTTCTATTCGACTACCCAAAGCTTCAACTTCTTCACCCACCAAAGCCAGGTGGCCGAGGTCTTTCGTTCCAAGGATGGCTCGTTCGCCAACAACAACCTGACCAAGTTCCTTGGACAGGATACCGACGGCTTGCGGATGTCCTGCCAGTTTGCCCGCAAACACGGAATGGAAACGATCTGGACACTACGGATGAACGATATTCATGACGCCTTTACGCCACCATTCCGCCCCAAGTGGAAAAAGACAGATCCCCGCCGCATCATGTCCACGCTGGCCGAGGGACAAAAACACAACGATCGCCGCAGCCTCTGGAGCCTGGTCGATTTCGAACACCCGGATGTCGAACCCCGCCTGCTGGAGATCATCCGCGAGGTCCTGAAAAATTACCCGGTCGATGGTGTCGAACTTGATTTCCTCCGCGCTCCCTTCTACTTCCGCACAACTTTCGAGGGCCGGCCGGCAACCGCTGCCCAAACGGCCATCCTCACGCGGCTGGTACGCAACGTCCGCCAAGTCGTGCTGCAGGAAAGTGCTCGCCAGGGGAAGCCTTTCCTGCTCGCGGCACGAGTACCATCCACACTCAAACATGGTCGCCAGATCGGTATCGACACCAAGGCCTGGCTAGAAGAAAAACTGCTCGACACGGTGGCACTCGGCGGCGGTTACATCACGTTCGACCTGCCGATCAAGGAAATGGTCACCCTGGGACAGAAACACGACGTCCCGGTTTACCCCTGCCTGAGCCAGTCCGGCCTGATGTCCCGACCGCCACGGGGCAAGAGCAACAAGCAGCCTGCCGAGTCCTGGTTGGGAGCAGCCTCGCGTCTGTGGCATGACGGCGCCTCGGGGATTTACGTGTTCAACCTGTTCCCCGGACCGGGAACACCTGCTGATCGGGACTATGCCCGCAAGATCCTCAGCAGCCTCGGTTCACCGAAGAAACTGACCTCCCAACCCATCCAGTATGCCATCTCCGATGCCGGTTTCTGGATGCCCTCGCATCACTGGGCCAAGGACGTGGCGGAATTCGCCAAGGCCCTGCCCTTGGCGCTCAAGCCCAATGAGTTCCGGCAGCGTCCCTTGCATGTTCCGGAAGACCTCAGTGGCGTCGGTTTCAACGTGACCGCTGAACTGCGGCTCGATTTCACGGGGCTCAAGAAAGAGAGCACGCCGGAAATCCTCTTTGGTTCGGCCAACTTCGGACCGACCCGCGGAGGGAAGAAAGTCAACGGGGTCCGACGTTACACCTGCACGGTGCCCCTGCAGGCCATCAAGCAGGGTGCCAACCGGGTGATGGTGAAAACCAAAGAGACAGGGGCCAGCCTGATCGGTGCCGAGCTCTGGATCCAGCGGTAACGCGTGCTCTACCGAGACAGGACAAAGCACTGCATATTGCCGTCGCGATCCCGGCAATAAAGCTGCCCCCCCGAGAGAACGATATGGGGCCAGGCATCGTTCTCCATCAGATCTTTTCGGCGGGCCAATTCCGTATATTTTTTGGCAGAACGATCGGCCGTCTCGGCGAGTACCAGATCGCCACGCCGTCCCCAGATAATCAGTCGGTCATCCGACGTCACGATGCACGAGGCCGTATCTCCAAACACGCCTCCTCGCCAAATCGGTTTGCCCGTCTTGAAATCCAGACAATACAGTCCTCGCCAGCACCAGTAGACGTGCCCCTTGTGAATCACCGGCGGGCAGAGGCCCGAAGCATAAGGCTGCTTCCAGATCTGTTTGGCTCCGGAGCGGGTGATGTCAATTCGCGTGGTTGCATACTGGTTGTACTCGGAGGAGATGATGACCGAGTTCTTCAACACGGCCGGCGTGGCCACGTTATTGGCAAAATCCGTGGCCCAGGGAAACTCGGCAACCGTCTCGCCTTCGTGGCCCTGGTCCAAGCGGGCCACCAGCAGATTTCGAATTGTCAGAACGGCCAGACAGGGCAAACCCTCCACAACCAGTGGAACCAGTCCGCCGGTGTGGCCAGCAGGATCTTTGGATTCCGAGACCCAACGGCGTTGACCGGTCTTTTTCGAAAAGGCCATCAGGTTCCCTTCATCATCCCCCACCTCGACAATCACTGTCTCACCGGACAACAACGGAGCGGTCGTGTACCCATAGTCGCGAAGTGACCTGCGGCCCACCTTGGGACGCTGTGGCACCCGGTAAGCATCATAAAGGTTGAGACTCCAGACCTGTTTTCCCCGCTGCCGAGTATTCCAGCAATTCAAGTCACCATCCGTGCTGAGCGTATAGAGATAGCCGGTTGACTTGTCGTAGCTCGGGCAGGAAGAGGGTCCCGAATAAAGTCCCTTGTCCCCGTCACTCACGCGACCATACGCAGGGCAAGCGTAGGATTGCTGCCAGACAACCTGCCCCGTCTTCGTATCGAGGGCGTAGACGTAATCTCGGCCATTCTTCCAGCCCATCGTGTAGAGACGGTTGCCGATCACGATGGGCCCACTGCCACCGGAGTTGATGTTAATGCTCCAGAGCGGCTTGCCGGGGGGCCAGTTGCCGCCTCGAAAGTGGGAGGATTCGTTTACGACTCCATTACGACCAATCCCACGCCAGTGAGGCCAGTCATCAGCGGCGACCGAACAAGGCAGAAGACACAACAGGAGTGCCGCAATCATTTTTCTCATACCACTTCTCACTCCAACACTTCCGAATCTGGATGACACGCTCACCCGCCCTGGCCATCGTCGAGGCCCCTCAGGGTCAGGGCCGTTGACCGCCACCCCAAGCGTTCAACCCGCCAGATCCGAATCACGCCAGCGGCAGCCCGGCCCACCGGCCGGTCAAGGTCTGGCGATTCAATGCCATGCAGCCATTGCGCGATCCAGAAACCATCAACCTTGTCTCACTGGTACCTTCGCGTGTTGGAGATCCGGATTTCACCAATCTGGCCAAAGAAATTTCCGAAACCCAGGAAATTGAAGGCACCTCCGTAACGCGAGTACCCGGTGAGCCGTGTACTGACGCTGAACTGAGCTTCGTGCTCGCGGTTGTTGACCAGTTTACGTCCGTCCGGACTCTTCATCCGCCAGACCAGTTGACCGTCCAGAAACAGTTCGTGCAGGTCCTGGGCATAGTTGTATTGCCAGGCCACGTGATGCCACTCGGTGTCCCGAATCCCCGCTTGATTGGGATCCCCCACGATCCCCTTGGGCCGTTTCCAGGGATGAAGATCCATCAACGCCTCTTCTGGCCGGGCGCCCAGGAAATGCACACCCGGTGCCATGCTGCCGTCGGGCGAATCGTGGTCCGAGAGATAGAGTTCCCAGACGCCTCGTTTCGAATTGTCGTAACTGCCACAGATGTGTCCATAGTCAAACAGCTGGTGGGTGCGGTCCACCTTTGTACCATGTCCCTGGATCGGTCCGGCCCGTCGCACCCAGGCTTCCACCGTCCATTCCTTCGTGCATGTCTTCAGGTCCAGCTTGGCGTTGCCCCGACCCTTGATCCCCCAGCCGTGTTCGCCGTGCCCCATGTTGTCGTAGGGAAACCGACCCACTCGCCCGGGCCACGACATCCGCATGTCCCCGCCCATGTTGGTCCAGGTCAAGGTAAGTTGCTTGTCGCCCATCCGGTCCTGGATCAACTTCCCATTGGGGCCCTGCCAGTCGTAAAGCACGACGGTGTGCTTGTCGGGCTGGATGACGCTGAGGTGACTCGGGAGCACTCGAAGAACCAGGTCCACACTGTGCCGGAACCCGTTGGCGTCTGTGACCTGGATCGACGGACGCATTCGCCCTCTCGCGACCGGCACACCTTGCAATCGACCGGTCTTGCCGTCGAGCGTGACACCGTCGGGCAAAGCCCCATCGACCAACTCCCACCGCAGCGGTTTGGCCATGTGAGTTACTTGCAGAATGGCCTGGTAGGACGAGCCGACAAACGCCGGCGCGAGCGAAGTGGTGATCAAACGGCCTTTCAAAACGCTCAACGAGAACGTGTGCGTGTCGGTCCGCCCGGCTGAATCTGTCGCTCTGATCTTGACGGTCCGGTTCTCGACCGTCTCGAGCGGTTTTCCGCAGATGACACCAGACGTGTCGTCAAGATCGAGTCCTTTGGGAAGCGTTCCGGCCAACACCTTCCAGGCGACATCACCGTCAGCGGCATCGGTGGTCAGGTGGACCGAGTAGGGGATCTTCAACGAGGCGTCGGGCAGCTTCTGGCCCACGATGGCCATCGTCTGTGCGACCGGATACCGCATGATGCTCGAGATCCGCAACTCGTCGATTTCTCCCTGGAAGTTCCCCGACTTGATGAAGAAGGGGGGATCCTGCGAGTGGATCCAGCCGCCGACGATGAACGGAGTGACAACATCCTTGACGTTGTTGACAATGATGCCCGGTGCGGCGGGGTTGTGGAGAGTGATCCGGGCGACGCGTTTTCCGTCGAGGAAGAAGGTGTTGAGCTGATCTCTGTAGCGGAACTGCCAGGCCACATGGTGCCATTGGTGATCGGCGATGTGCTGCCCCTTGGTCTTGTTGGGCCAACGTCCCGGGAACAGGAAGTTGCTGGTCCCGAAGTTCTTTGTCGAACTGGACGCAGCGATGAAGCGTGCGGCGGGCAGCAGTCCGTCCTTGAGGTTCCCGACACCACCTCGGCCAAGGTTGAGCGTGAAGCTGAAACCGCCACGTCGACCCACCGGAAGGCCAAACCCCTCGTCATCGGTGCTGCAGATCACAGCATAGGTCCGGCCACCTTTTTCCTGCCCGCCCGGGCCGGTGTAGCGGATCCAGGCCTCAATGGTCCATTCGCGAGTACAGGTCCGCAGATGGAGTTTGTCGTTGTCGGCTGGCCCCACACGCAAGTCGGCGTCGTCGGCTCGACGGGCAAAGCGTGCCGTGGTCCCAAACCCGGGTCGTGAACCCCAGATCGCTGTCTTGTGAGCCCGCAGTGTCAGTGCCCGGTCGCCACACGCGTCGTGAGCCTCGTCACCTCGGCCCTCGTCAAAATGGTAGAGCACAACGGTGTGCTGATCGGGCCGAAACGGTCTTCTCCAGTCCAACCCTCCATTGTCTTCAGCCCAACACACGTCCGACGGGAAGATGAGAACGACTGCCACAACCACACACGTCAGAGCGGCACATAGATGACCAAACACGCAATGCTTCATTGCCAATTCCCAACAGGACTCGATCCGCGCCACATCGCACCTCCGGGACTCGGACACGGACCCCCCAGTCTCCCCACCCAGTCTCCCCACCCAAGCCCCGGCGTTCAACCCACTGGGGATCCGAACCACGCCCTGCTAACAGCACAATGTGGGCCGATTGTACGTCGTGGTCCGAGATTGGGCTCTTTCGGGTCGGTCACCTTGCTTGGCCTGTTGTTGGTAGCCCCGAGGTGGCGCGGGGAATGACCGAGCACATCGACCAGCAGAGCAAGGAGCAAGGAGCAAGGAGCAAGGGGTTGGAGACATTGCATCGCGCCGTTCCTCTGTGGAGAAGTGATTACGCATACGAAACGACGGGGATGCAGACGCTCACCTATGAAATGTCGCTATGGATCCCCTACTTCGGCACGGGTATCAACACCTCCGACACCTATACGTTTCGCAGCCAAATGGCGCCGGCGAATCACCTGATCTGAGACATTCGCCGTCACGATCTCGACTATGCGGGATGTCGACGGTTGCTGTCCCAGTGCCGACAAGTCGTGCGGTACTATGAAGGCGATTACTCTCCACTGACGGCATATCGCACGGACAACGATGTGTGGATGGCGTGGCAGTTTGATCAGCCACAGTCCGGTGGAGGCGTCGTCCAGGCCACGGCAGGCTTGCGTCACAACATGTTGACAACCCAACAGTTGTGTCAATTTTACGCAACTGCCAAGATGACTGTGTCGCCACCAGCGTCCATCTGACATAATCCTGATCCAGAACACTGCACATTTCGACTCGCGGTTAATTCCCCCCGCGGTGCCTTTCTACGGAACACTCGATCATGCTCAATCGCAGAGAGATGATGCAAGGAATGGCTGCCGGCGCCGGTGCAGCCTTGACTGCCCCACTGCTTCCCGAACGTCTCATCGCGTCGCCCGCCGGGAACTCGACTCCAAAACGCATCATCTTCTTCCTGCAAAACCAGGGCTTCGATCCGAAGACTTGTATTCCCGAGGGGATGACCGGCAGCGGCTCGCTGGCAAAAGCCAAGCTTCCCGAGCCAATCAGTGCACTCGAGCCCTACAAGGAACGACTGCACATCATCAACGGACTGCACGGCACGCACACCAGCCCAACCCACAGCGCGTTCTTCGGCGCATTGGGCGGCTATCGCGGTGGCGACGGCGTGCCGCCCAGTGCATCGACGATCGATTATGCACTCAGCAAGGCTCTGCCGCAGACCCTGCTGCCGCATCTGTGCATCGGCATGGACTCGATCGAGAACATGACGACCAAGCCCACGACCGCGACGCTGTCGGCCAGCGGCGCCGGTCAGCCAATCTTCATGCATTCGAATCCGAATCAGCTTTACCAGATGCTCTACGGCGGCATCTCCACAGGCAACATTCGACGCCAATTCGACGCGAGATCCAACGTCTTGAATCAAATCGAAAAGTTGGCCACCGCCAAGGGGCGATCGATTCCGACCACCGACCAGCTGCGTTACGGGCAATTCGTCCAGGGCTTCAAGGATGTCAACGGCCTGCGAGATCGCCTCGACACGGTCGCCGATCACCTGCGCAACTTCGCGCCGACGGTGGACGAGCGATACACAAACCCGAAGTTCGAGACCGACTGGCACGATGTTCTGCTCGACCTCGGCATCTCGGCACTCACGTCGGGGATCACCAATACGCTGACCATTGGCTCGGGTCGCGGCGAGATCTTTGGTGCCTGGAAGGGGCTGGGCATCGAGCAACAGGGCCACAACCTTGGGCACATGAAGCAACCGGACAATCCGATCTGGGTCAAGATTCGTCAGTACAACAGCCGCATGCTGGTGCGGATCATTGAAGCGATGGAAAGCGTGCCCGAAGGCAGTGGCACCATGATGGACCACACGCTGATCGTCTACACCAGCAACAACGCCGACAAGCAGCACACCAACGGAGCCAACTGGCCGGTCATGCTCCTGGGCAACCTCGACGGCACTTTCAAGACCGGCTGCTTCACGCAACTCGATGGCAAACGACCCATCAACTCGCTCTACGCAACACTCCTGCAAGCCGCCGGGCAGAACTGCGACCGCTTCAACATGTCCGCCAAGCTGGCAAAACAGTTCGACAGCAGCACCGGCCCGCTCAGGGAAGTGCTCGCATGAACACGGCCAGATGGGCTCTGGTCGTCATGCTCGCCTCCGGCTTGCAGTCCGCGGCAAGTGGCGAGACTTACACGCCAGGCCAGAAGACCAGCTACGACTTTGGCAGCTTCGCTCGACCGTTTCTTGCCAGCCATTGCCTGGACTGTCATGGCTCGGAAGAACCCGCCGGCAATCTCTCGCTCCTTGACCTGGGGCCTGTGGATGAAGGCAACTCCGGGACCTGGAGAAGAGTCTGGGCCCAGGTCACCCTGAAAGAGATGCCGCCCAAGGATGCCGAGCATCCAACGGTCGTGCATCGGCTGCAATTCTCGGACTGGATCGTCAGCGAACTGAAACGGGTCATGCGAGACAAGGGCGGGTTCCGTGCCCACCTCGATCCGAACAAGGGCAACTTCGTCGATCACGACCTGCTGTTCGGCCCGCTGCCCGATGGCATCAAGCTCGCACCAACAGCATCGCCAGCACGCCTCTGGCGCGTGACACCCCAAGAACACATCACTCGCCTCAATGAACTGATCAACAGCGAACCGGACTTCGATCCGAAAAAGCCAGGTCTTCGCACGCACGGTGATGTCGTCCCCACAAACCACGGCGGTGAACTGAAGCTCTACTTCGGTACGGATCGCATCATCAAGTGGCAGGGAGGGACAGTCGCCTATGCCACAGCCGTCAAGAGCGTGCCCGCCGTCCTGTCGTCAGCGCGAAACCACGGGCTGGAAAACTATCCCGACTTCTACACGGTCAACAGCGCCGAAACGACACAGATCATGGGCATCGCCGAGGATATCATTCGCTACATGGCCTATGGCCCGCTGAGCATCGCCAAGCCGTATCAAATCACCGACGATCCCAAGTCTATCGCGGACAAGATGAAGGGAGATCTTCGAGGCCTGCCGACCAGCATCGTTTACGGCACAAAGGTCCTGCGTCCACTGACGCCCGTCTACGACCTCATGAAGGACGAAGGTGTCACCGACGAGCGTTTGACCGCTGCGGTGGACTATATCTTCGAAGCGATGACGTTTCGTCCTCCGAGCAAGAAGGAAACCGACGCCTACCTAACCATCGTCAAGCAATCCATCGAGACACTCGGCAAGGAAAACGGGGCTGTCCTGGGCCTGTCGTCGATCTTTCTCGACCGCGACGCGGTCTTCCGGGCCGAACTTGCCGGGACCGGAAAACCAGATCGCCATGGACGTGTCATGCTCCAGGACTGGGAACTGGGCCTGGCGGTCAATCACGCGCTGCGATACATCAAGCCCGACGACCAACTGCGAAATGCAATCGTCGCAGGCCGTATGAGGACCAAGGCCGATGTCAAACGCGAAGTCGAACGCATGCTGGCCGACGACAGTGTCCGAAAGCCGCGTACCCTGCGTTTCTTCCGCGACTACTTCGACTTCGACCGTGGCGGCTACATCTGCAAGGACTCGAAAGCCCTGGCACAAACCGGAGTGAACGCCCGCGGACAGTCACACTACCGCGCCATGTTCGATGCAACGGCGAGCACCGATCGCCTGATCGAACTCATCCTGCACGAAGACAAAGACGTGTTCAAGCGGTTGCTGACGACGGGCAAGGTCGTCACGACCGGGGCAGACAAGGTGTATTTCGGCAAGAGGCGTTCCAAAAAAGAGGTAGCAGCCTCCCAGGCTGCGGCGAAAAAGGCAGCGGCCGAAGCGGCGAAGAAGGCGGCAGCCGAGCTGGCAGCGTGGTTGAAGGCCAACCCCGGGAAAAAACCGTCGAAGGCAAAGAACAAGAAAAAGAGACGAGCGAACGGTAATCACAACGTCACCGTGGCAAAACTGTCGGGTCCGAAGATCTTCGCCCGAGTCAGTCGCCGCAGCTTTGGCAACGGGTCGATGAAACCAGGCCGTGTCCTGGCCACAGTGCCTGAAGGCCAACGCTTGGGCATCCTGACGCATCCCAGTTGGCTCGTTTCGCACTCGGATGCCATGGACAATCACGCCATCCGTCGAGGCCATTGGATTCGCGAACGGCTGCTCGGCGGCGGCATTCCCGATGTGCCGATCACCGTGGACGCGATGCTGCCCGATGAACCACGCACCTCACTGCGTGAGCGAATGCGGGTCACACGGGAAGCCTATTGCTGGACGTGTCACAAGAAGATGGACCCGCTTGGTCTGCCCTTCGAGATGTACAACCACGCGGGACTGTATCGAGAAACCGAACTCGGCCAACCCGTCGACACCCGGGGTGAGATCATCGATTCCGGCGACCCCACGCTCGACGGCAAGGTCGCCAACGCCATCGAGTTGATTCAAAAGCTCGCCGAAAGCCAACTCGCCACACAGGTGTTCGTCCGCCACGCCTTCCGGTTCTGGATGGGCCGCAACGAAACTCTCAACGACGCTCCTGTTCTTCAGGATGCGTATCGAGCCTACACAGACAGCGGTGGCAGCATGAAAGCGATGCTCGTATCACTGCTGACCTCCGATGCGTTCCTGTACCGCACAAGCCGTGAGCCGGCGTTGTCCGAAGCGAACTAGTCGTGCTCGCAGCTGCGACTGGATGACCTTGCTCCATCCCAATGGACCAGTGGGAATCAGAAAAAGGTTGGCGGGCGTGAAAACCCGTGGACCAGAGCGACTCGGATCCTGCCAGAAACGGCAACGCAAGTGTCACCCACCGGTCGTCCCTCTGCTAGGCTGACGGTCATGCATTTGCGATCGTCAGGCTGACTGAGGTCGCTGCACGATATCGACTCCGCGACGTGCAGTTGATCGCGGAACACGACTCTCGGGCGACGGCGCCACCAAGTGAATTCAAACGAAACAGCCTCACGCACTGCCGCTGCGTCACCACCAAAGCCATCGGCCTGGATCCTCGGACCGGCCGCTGACCTGGCACTGTTCGTCGCCACCCCGCTGCTGATCCTCCCCGCTGTCCTGCTCTCGCGACAACAACTCTCGGACCAGGCACTCTACGCGATCGTCGGAACACTCGGAGCCACCGGGCATCACCTGCCGGGGTTGCTGCGAGCCTATGGTGACCGTGCACTTTTTCGTCGATTCCGGACACGATTGACCGTCGGCCCAATCCTGCTGCTGGGCATCTCGGCCCCACTGCTCTTCACCAACCTACGTGAAGGCATGGGGGTGATCCTCGCACTGTGGGGCTTCTGGCACGGGCTGATGCAGGTCTACGGATTCCTGAGAATCTATGCCGCCAAGACGCCTCAGACATCCTCCACCTCCGCAGACCATTCGGCTCGACTCGACTGGCTGATGTGCGTGGCCTGGTTCGGAGCCGGGATGATTTGTTCCGATGGCCGAGTCTTCCTGCTACTGGAGACGTTCTACCGATCCGGAGGCTCACTGATCCCCGCGGACTGGGTCTACGGGTTTCGCACGGCGTGGCTGATCGGCACCGGTGTCGTCACCGTCGTGTTCCTGGCTCACGAGTTCTCCCAGAGGTCGCGATTCCGGCCCGCCACCGCCATCCGACTGCTCACCATGTCGATCAGCTTTGCCTTCTGGTGGTTCGCCATGGTCATGATCGACAACATCATCATCGGCATCACGCTGTTCGAGATCTTCCACGACATCCAGTACCTGGCTATCGTCTGGGTCTTCAACCGCAAGCGAGTCGAACAGTCGGCCCCGGTCGGTCACTTGACCCGACACTTATTTCGTCGCAGCCGGTGGATGCTGTTGGCCTACATCTCGCTGGTGGCCGCCTACGGTGCCGGGTCGCGATTGCCCGAGTATCTTGGAGCCGAATCACTCGAAGAGATCGTCGTCGCGTTGATCTGGACCTCCACCCTGCTCCACTTCTATCTCGACGGATTCATCTGGAAGGTCCGCGAGCAGGACACCCGAGCCGGACTGGGCATTTCGACTGCCGCAGCACAACCGGCTACACGGCCACTGACCGAAGGATCCATCCATGCACTCAAGTGGACCCCGTTCCTGCTGGCCGTGATCGCCATGGCCGCATCCCAATGGTGGAACGACTACGTGTTCGGCGATGTACCAGCCCGCGATGCCCAGATCCTGAAGCGGTACCACCACCTGGCCCACGTCGTCCCCGATCACGACCACGCCCACCTGACACTCGGCATCCAACTCCGAAAACAAGGACAACTCGACCAGGCTCGATCCTCACTCGACACCGCCCTCAAACTCAGCAACGGCCAAAACACCGAAGCTCACTTCCAACTGGCCATGCTGCTCTCGACCAGCCAGGACATCGATCAGGCGATCCGACACCACCGGATCGTGCTGTCCCGAGAACCCCGCCGGACCGAATCTCACGTTCAACTGGGCCTGGCTCTGCAGGCACGAGGCGAGCACGACGAATCGCGGCAGCACCTGCAGCGGGCCCTGGAACTCAACAACGATCTCCCGGCCGTGCACGTCGGCCTGGGTCGCCTGGAACTCGAAACCGGACACCCGGTAGAAGCCCGGGATCACCTGCAACGAGCGATCCAACTCCTCGAAAACCAATCCGACACCGACCCGGACAGCGACAAGCTGCTGAAATTGACCCGAAAGCTACTCGGGAAGACCAACACCACCCCGTGACTGCCAGGCACAGCCTGACCTGAATTCCGGTTGCACCAGCAACAGAGTTCATCAACGCCAAACTATTCGTCTCGGCGAAACGCGCCTTCGGTCCGAGCAAATTGCCTGACGTGCTCGATGGCTGCCAGCATCTTGTCGCGATTGACCGAATGAACATCGACGGGTTGGCCCGGCACCGGCAGCATGGTCAAGGTCAGTCGACCACCCAGGTGCTGGCGAAACTCCTCGAGTCCATCAAACAATACGTCCACATCGTCGATCGACGGATCATTCAGACGGAAACCCAAATCCACGAAACTCCGCAAAATCCTCTCAGCAAAGTCAGCATCCAGACCAAGCTCCAACGACGAATAGACCGAGTCGATGGCCACACCGATCGCGACGGCTTCGCCATGCCGCAACGAAAAACCACTCATGGTCTCCAGCTTGTGAGCCGACCAGTGACCAAAGTCCAGCGGCCGGGCTTCGAGCATTTCAAACGGGTCACCACCCAGCGTGATGTGGTCCAGGTGCAACTTGGCGGATTCACCGATAACCGGGCCAGCCACCGACATGTCACGAGACCGGATGGCAGTGGCATTGGCACAGATGCGGTCAAACAGGTCGATGTTCTTGAGCAGAGATACCTTGACCGCTTCTGAGAACCCGCAGATGAAATCGCGGTTGCTCAACGATGTCAGCAACTCGGTGTCATTGACCACAGCCCAGGGCACGGCAAAGCTACCCATCCAGTTCTTGCTGTGGAACAGGTTCATACTGTTCTTCACGCCCACGCCCGAATCGCCCTGGGCCAACGTGGTGGTTGGCAGACGGACCAGGCGGATGCCGCGATGAGCAATCGCCGCCGCAAAGCCGACCGCATCCAGAACCGCTCCGCCGCCGATCACAACCACGTAACTGCGACGATCCAGTTCGGCCACCTTGATGACCTTCAGCATCTGCTCGAGCAGATGAATGTCGTTCTTCACCTGCTCGCCACCGGGTACCAACTGCACCTTGCCCACTCGTTCGATCCGGTCCGTTCGCGAGTCGCTGAATCTATGGATCAAGGCTTCCAGGTCGGGCCGGGCGTCGGCAACGTTCTGGTCGAGCCAGAATTGGACCCGAGCCGGATTGGTGTCACTCGATTCCAACAGGTCCGACAACGTATCCCCATCAGCGGCAAAGACGTCCGAGGTGAACCGCAGGCGATGAGTGAAGGGGACGTCAAAACGGACGTCGAATTGCCGGGACGAGTCGGGCATGAATCCAGACAGCTCAGAGAGAATGGCCAGGACAGAGAACGCCTCTACAGAGAACTCCTCTTCAGTGTA
>CAVOEV010000067.1:0-19878 GCA_963694825.1 Planctomycetota bacterium | reverse complement strand
TCGTGATCCCCTCGGGTGCCCCAACCAACCTCAAGCTGACATCGCCACTCAGATCGATCTGGTTGAGCGACAGCGGCAACGGCTGACGAGTGCCCTGGGGCAAGGCCACACGAGTGACGCCCGAGGATAGGACCAGAGACGGCACGCGCGGGGCGAAACGGATCGCGTAGACAAATTCCGGACCGCCCCAGTTGGCCAGTTCACGTACGACCAATGTGTACTCGCCATCAGACTTCGGACTGAAGGTCATCCGCGCTTCATCCAGCCCCGAATCGTCGGCACGGCTGACCTCCTGCCCCGATGAGTCCAGCAGGATCAGCTCGATGTCGGCCGGAGAACCGATCGTCTGAGTCTCCACTTGCACCTGGTACAGCCGACCTTTCTTCAACGACACGCGAAAATGATCCACGTCGCCCGGCTTGTCGATCACGCCGTGCAAGGCTCCGGGCACCTGCGCCACCGTGCCCGTCTCGGCCACGTCGTTCGGCTCGGCCTCGATCACCGGCGCCAACCGACCGACCCGCAACGGGAACCAGGCCGCCAGGTCGTCGCCGGGTCGCTTCAACGCGAACAGCATCCGGCCATCACTCACGCCCGTCGGAATCACTCGGCCTGCACCCGGCTGCTTCAGCACGCCCAGCTGAGGAAACGTCAGCACGGTCGCTTGGCCAGACCGGACCGTCGCCGGCAAAGCCGCTCGTGCCGCGGGAAATCGACCCATCCGCAACAGGTAACCCCAGTGCTTGGAACCGCGGAATCGAGAATCCCGGAGCTCGACGGTGTATCGACCGGGTTGAGAGAACTTGTGAGCAAACCTGAGATCAAAGAACAGACCAACGTCGTTGTCCTTCTGGACAATCACCCGGCCGCCAACGTCTCGAACCGTGACCAATGGATCCAGCCCCTTGCCCAGACGACTGCCGATCACCTCGAACGTCACCTCCTGATCGGCCGTCACGTCGAATGTGAACAGATCGACGTCCTCGTCAAGAATCGAGCCGGAAATCGACACGGGCAACTCGACCACCTGGGATGCCACCATCGGCGAAACGCCCTCCGGCACCGACATCTCCTCCTCGGGCAATGTCGCAATCTCGTCGATCAGAAAGATATGAGCATTCGACAGGCCACTCTCGGTCGCCAGCCTCAGGCCATAAAAACCCAGCGGCACATCAGCCGACACCGCGATGTCGAACTCAGCACGCTCTGGCGTGCTCGCACCGACTCGAGTCGCCTTCAGACGCCCGCCGGGTACCGACACCCAAAGCCCAGTCGCCCGCTCCAACCCGCTGCCATGAAGGACTATGCGAGTCGACTCGCCGCGAACCACCGCCGCCGGATCCACTCGTTCGACAAATGCCTGGCCCAAACAACGTGACGACCCAGCCACCAACAGGCCGACACTCAGACAACAGACCCACAAGACAGAATGAAGGGCGATCCGGTTTTGCATGCCGTTTTGTCCGGTTCAGATAGAACAGAAAATAGCCGACACGAGCCAATTGGCCCGAATCCCCATTCTCGAGAACGCATCGGCGTTTGTCAATTTGTGTTGAGGGCTCTGCGGCATTCTAGTAATCTGCCTGACAGAGAGTTTCCTCATCGTTTTGCCAAGACCTGGACAATCCGATTCCTGAAAACGGATCGACGTCCGACCTCCGAGGTACCGAGATGTTCTCGATCAATGGCTTGTCTCCACAGTTGTGCGACGGGACGACGCGACGCGAAGCGTTGAAGATCGGTGGCCTGGGCATGACCGGCCTCTCGCTCCCCGCGCTGCTGGATTCCAGTATCGCTGCTGCCAAGCCGAACGTCGACAGCGGCCCGAACCATTCAGCCAGTTTCGGCAAGGCAAAGAACTGCATCGTGCTGTTCCTCTCCGGAGGCCCCTCGCACCACGATACGTTCGATCCCAAGCCCAACGAACCGGCTGAAGTCCGAGGCGAGTTCGGGCAGATCCAGACTTCGGTGCCCGGCCTGGTGATCGGCGAACACCTGCCGAAGACGGCGAAGTGGATGGACCGCGTCGCCCTGATTCGCTCGATGACTCACACATCCTCCGGTCACGCCGGCGGTGGCTACCACATGTTCACCGGGTACAAGTACCCGCGTGGCGAAGGGGCCGCCAACTTCATGGGCCGCGACGAAGCGCCTCACGTCGGATCCGTACTCTCCAAGATCTCGCCCGGACCCGGACCGATGGTCCCCTTCTGCATCGTACCGCGTCGACTCGATGCCGGTAGCGGACGGCGAGCCGGACAGTGGGCCGGGTCCCTCGGCGGCAAGTACGACCCGCTGCAGACCGGCGGAAACCCCAATGACGACAACTTTCGACTCAAACATCTCCCGCTCATCGCCAATCGACCAGTCGCTGTCATCAATCGACGTAAGAAACTGGTCGACCAGTTCAACAGCCAACTCGCGTTCCTCAACGAGAACCCACTGGCCCGCACGATCAACCAGAACCAGCAGAAGGCCCTGGACGTGATCACCTCCGACGCCGTCCGACGTGCCGTCGACCTCTCGACCGCCGGCCAGGATCTCCGAGCCCGCTACGGCCGAAACCTCTTCGGACAGTCCGTGCTCTTGGGCAAACGACTGCTCGAAGCAGGCACGAGACTGGTGCAGGTCAGCTGGCTCAGGACTCAGGGCCAAATGGGATACGCCTGGGACAGCCACTGGAATAACTTCCAGGCACTCCGCGATGACCTGATTCCGCCCTTTGACCTGGCGTTCACGACCTTGATGAGTGACCTCGAACGCGAAGGACGACTCGACGATACACTCGTCGTCGTGGCCGGAGAATTCGGACGCACCCCTAAGATCACACTCAAGACGGCCGGCCGCGAACACTGGCCACATGTCTTCAGCGTCGTCCTGGCAGGTGCCGGCATTCGAGGCGGACAGGTCTATGGAGCCTCGGATAAAATCGGCGGCTTTCCCGGAGATCGACCGGTCTCGCCCGGGGACCTGACCGCGACGATCTACCACTGCTTGGGAATCGATCCGCGGACCGAGGTGCACGACCAGTCCGATCGACCGTTCTTTATCAGCAACGGCAACCCGATCACCGACATCATCGGCTGATTGCGCGAACGATGATGCCACACTCAGATGCGGCACAGCCGGGCCCGAAAACTCCCCACCGCTTGACTCGACCCGCGCCGACACAACTCAACAACAAGGTCTCACCATGATACGCTCAACCGGCAACCTCGCCGCCCGAGCCCTGGTGATCCTCATTGCCTGGAGCGTCTGGATGTCCGAGGAATTCGTGGCGGTGGACCTGGCCGAAACTGCACTGGCCGGACAATTCGACCGGCCGGCCGCAGACCCGCACCAAAGCCGATCCGTGGTCATCGCCAAACACGGCATCGTCGCCACCAGCCACCCCTTGGCCGCAGAAGCCGGACTCGATGTGCTCAAGAAAGGTGGCAATGCCGCCGATGCCGCTATCACAGCCAGCGCCATGCTCGGATTGGTCGAACCAATGAGCTGCGGGATCGGCGGCGATGTGTTCGTCATCTACTGGGACAACAAAACCAAAACACTCTACGGACTCAACGGCAGCGGACGCAGCCCCTACTCGATCTCACGGAAAACCTTCCGCGACAAGGGACTCGACGAAATTCCCATCAACGGACCGCTCGCCTGGAGTGTCCCGGGCTGCGTCGATGGTTGGGATATGCTGCGGAGAAGATTCGGAACACTCGACTTCCACGAACTGCTCGCCCAACCGATTCAGACCGCTCGAGACGGATTCCCCGTCAGCGAGATCATTGGTCGCAGCTGGGCCGCCAGCCAGGCTGCCTTGGCCAATTGGCCCGACTCGGCTCGCACCTACCTGCCAGATGGACAGGCACCCCGGGTCGGACAGATCTTTACCAACCCCGACCTCGCCTGGAGCTACTCGCAAATCGCCGAACACGGTCGCGATGCGTTCTACAAAGGACAGATCGCCAAACGGATCGTCGACTTCAGCAACGCCAACAATGGGTTCTTCTCGAGCAAGGACTTCATCGATCACCACGGCGACTGGATCGAACCCGTGTCGACCAACTACCGAGGCTATGACGTCTGGGAACTGCCACCCAACGGACAGGGCATCGCCGCTCTCGAAATGCTCAATGTCCTCAAACACCACGACATCAAGTCGCTGGGACACAATTCCAGCCAACACATCCACCTGTTCGTCGAAGCCAAGAAACTGGCGTTCGCCGACCGGGCCCGGTTCTACGCCGACCCGGACTTCGGCAAACTGCCCACGGCCGAATTGATCTCCGACCCGTATGGAAAAAAACAGAACGCCCGAATCGACCTGAACCAGGCCGCGACCAACGTCCCCGCCGGTGACCCCAAACTCCAACATGGCGATACGGTTTACCTGACTGTCGTCGACAAGGACCGCAATTGCTGCAGCTTCATCCAAAGTAACTACCACGGGTTTGGATCAAAGGTCGTCCCCGGCCAGGTCGGATTCTGCCTACAGAATCGAGGCCAACTCTTCGCTCTGGACGACACACACCTCAATCGACTCGAACCCCACAAACGCCCCTTCCACACCATCATCCCCGCCTTCGTCACCAAGGACGGGAAACCCTGGCTGTGCTTCGGGCTGATGGGCGGAGACATGCAGCCGCAGGGACACGTGCAGGTGCTGATGAACATCATCGATTTCGGCATGAACGTGCAGCAGGCCGGCGACGCCGCCAGAATCCGACACATCGGCTCGGCCACCCCCACCGGACAACCCGCCAATGACCGGGGTGGCTTCGTCGCCCTCGAAACCGCCATCAGCCCCGACACCATCCGAAAACTCGAACAACTCGGACACCGCATCGTCCGCTCGCCGGGATCGTTCGGAGGCTACCAGGCCATTCGCATTGATCACTCCAACGGCGTCCTGCACGGAGCCACCGAGCCCCGCAAGGACGGAACCGCTGCCGGCTACTGAAACAATGACACCCAGCATGCCACGACTCTCCCCACTCCTGATCAGCCTCGCTCTGCTGCCGGCATTGCTCTCGGCCAACTCGTATCGCTCGCCCGAAAACCTCGCCAAGACCGTCTGTGATCGCAGCCCGATCTCGCTCAGCCTCTCGCCCGACAAGACTCTTGTCGCCGTCGCCAACCACACCGCCAACACCGTCTCGCTCGTCGAACTCGCCTCCGGACGAGTGCTCTTCGAAACAGCCTGTGGCCAGACTCCCGTCGATATCGCCTGGTGGGATTCCCAGACACTGCTCGTCAGCCTGCTCGACGACGACGCCGTCGCCATACTCCGCTGGCAACACAACCGACTCGAACTGATCCGGACCATCCCCGTCGGCGATGCACCACGCGGATTGGCCATCTCCGGCAAACAACTCACTCCAACTCAAGACGCCAAAACCCACACCCGCCGTGCCTTTGTCGCCCTCTCGGGCTTCGACCAGATCGCCGAAATCAACGTCACGACCGGGACTCTCGTCCGACGGTTCGCGACCGGAGGACAACCCGGGTGGCTGACAGCGACCGACAACCAACGCTGGCTGGTCGTGTGTGCCAACGTGCCCGGCGAGGTCTGGGTTCACGACGTCGACACCGGCAAAACACTCAGCCGCCGGACCATCTTCGACGATGGCTTCAGCCTCGGACGACCCGTCGTCCTGGACAACAGCGAAACGATTATCCTGCCGACGCCGATCAATCGCAGCTTTCCAGTCAACGAAACCAACATCAAACGAGGCTGGGTGATCGACAATCGACTGACCCGCATGCCGTTGCCCCGAGGCGAACACTGGCAGCAGAAACAGATGAACCTCGACGAACACGCCGCCGGAGCCGGCGACCTGAATGCCGTGGCCCTGAGCCCCACGGGGCGATGGCTGGTTGGCAGCTGTGGCGGATCGCACGAACTGGTCGTGCTGCGATTCCCCGAACTCCCCTGGCCGTCGGCTGACCCCGGTGACTTTCTGCCCGAAGCGATGCGGGATAACCCGAAACTCTTTCGACGAATTGAACTCGGCGGACGACCGCTCGACCCCACCTTCCTCGACAACCAACATGCAATCGTCGCCAACTACTTCCACGACACACTCCAAATTGTCGATGCCAACTCCGCACGTCTCGTGAAAACCATCTCGCTGGGTAACGCGCCACCGCCGACACTCGTTCGCCGAGGGGAACAGATCTTCTACGACGCCGACCGATCGCGAGATGGCTGGTTCAGCTGCCACTCGTGTCACCCCGACGGACACACCAGCGGACAAGCCTTCGATACACTCAACGACGGAAACCACGACACCTACAAACTGACACCGTCGCTCAGAGGCGTCACGCGAACCGGGCCGTGGACCTGGCACGGCTGGCAAAACAACCTGACGGCCAGCATCCGAAAATCACTGTCCGATACACTCTCGACTCCCACAGAACCCAAACCGCAAGACATTCTGGCACTGACCGCTTTTCTCGGATCTCTCGAACACCCCGCCAGCCCACACCGCCAGCACGACGGACAACTCGACGAAGCCGCACGACGCGGAAAACACCTCTTCGAAACCACCGCCGGATGCACCGATTGCCACAACGGCAACGACTACACCTCACCAAACACCTACAAGATCGGACTCGAATCGCCTCGACTCTTCTACCCCGAATTCAACCCGCCGACACTTCGAGGCATCCACGCCAGACGACGGTTCCTCCACGACGGCCGAGCCCACAGCCTCAACGAAGTCCTCACCCGACACCACCGCCCCGAACAACTCACCGGAAAACAACTCTCCAACACACAACTAGAAGACCTCATCGCATTCCTCAAATCGATCTGAACTCCCCCCGGGACAGGCACCCGACCGCCAAAGGCGGACGGAGAGCCAGTCCCGAGAACACGACTCTCAAACCGAGACCCCCCGCCATGCGAATCCACGCCTTGATGCTGACTCTGCTCATCACCACCGTCGCCATCCTGCCCAACCTCACCCACACACCCGCTTCGCATGCGACCGACAAGACGACGCCCACGGTGAGCGTGGCGGACGAATTGAAAGCCGAAGCGTTGGCCAAGCGGCCGCATGTGCCCGGTGTCATGGCCATCACGCTCCGCGACCGACAGAAGACCGCAACGGGCGAAATCCGTCAAAGAAACCGAGTCGTCCAGTGGAAGGTGTCCGAAACCGTCGTGATCATCTGCGACATGTGGGACAACCACTATTGCCAACTGGCCGCCCAACGCGTCGACGCAATGGCTCCAAGAATGAACCGCGTGATCACCGCCGCTCGAGCCCATGGGGCACTCATCATTCACGCACCCAGTGGCTGCATGGACGTCTATGCCAAGACGGCGCACCGCCTGAGAATGAAGCTGGCACCGGCCAGCAAGACCGCGTTCCCACTCAAGGGATGGTGCTACCGCGACCCCGAACGCGAACCCGAATTGCCCGTGAATGTCTCGAATGAACCCTGCGACGATCCCGTGGTCGGCAAGCGAGTCCGACGCTTCTCCAAACAACACGATGCCATCAAGATCATCGGGTTCGACGGAGTCAGCCACGATGGGCAGGAAATCTTCAACCTGCTCAAACGCGAAGGCATCCGCAATGTCGTCCTGATGGGCGTCCACACCAACATGTGCGTCCTCGGACGACCCTTCGGCATCCGACAAATGGTCCGACTCGGATTCCGCGTCGCACTCGCACGAGACCTGACCGACGCCATGTACGACCCTCGCGAAGCCCCTTTTGTCAGCCACACCCGAGGTACCGAGCTGGTCGTCGAACACATCGAAACCTACTGGTGCCCGTCACTGCTCGGAAACGACCTGACTCGCGTCGTGACCGGTTCGGCCAACCCGGCCACCACCCCCAACCCGACGACGGCCGGAAACAAAAAATGACAGCAACCTCGTCACCCGAGAAAGTCGCATCCTGCTGTTCGCTCAACCAGGACAATGCGTGATCGTCGAAAACGCTCAACATGCCTGTGGTCGTATCAGAATAGTCGACCGACCCTTCGGTGGTTGATTCGCTCGACGAGACACGCCTAGACTGAACGCTCCAATCCAACGACCCAACCCGTCTAACAGACCCACACACAGACCACCCGGTTCAGGAGATCCAGACGATGGCTCAAAAGACTCGCCGTGACTTTCTCGAACAGTCCATGCTGACCGCCGCCGCTGCGGCTGTTGCTGGAGTACCCACGTTTGTGCCCGCCGAAGACGCTCAGTCGACAAGCCCCAACGAACGGTTGAAGGTGGCGTGTATCGGAGTCCGAGGCCGTGGGCAAAGCCACCTGAGTGCTTTTTCGAGACGGAAGGACACCGAGGTAGTGGCCGTTGTCGATCCCGACGAAGCCATCGGTCAGCAGCGAGCCGAAAAAGTCGCCAACAGTTCCGGTCGCAAGCCCGAGTACTTCGCCGACATGAGAAAGGTGTTCGAGGACAAGTCGATCGACATCGTCTCGATCGCCACCCCCAACCACTGGCACGCACTCGCCGCCATCTGGGCCATCCAGGCGGGTAAGGACGTTTATGTCGAAAAGCCCGTCAGTCACAACGTCAGCGAAGGACGACGCATCGTTCAGGCCGCTCGCAAGTACGGCAAGATCGTCCAAACCGGTACCCAGTGCCGGTCGATGGGCGGCACCAACCAGGCCATCGATCATGTGCACCAAGGCAAGATCGGCAACGTCAACGTCGCTCGCGGCCTGTGCTACAAACCACGTGGCTCGATCGGAGCACGCGGCAAGTACGATGTGCCGTCCAGCATCGACTACAACCTGTGGCTCGGACCCGCTCCCGAACGAACACTCAGCCGACCACGCTTCCACTACGACTGGCACTGGCAGTGGGACTACGGCAACGGTGACCTCGGTAACCAGGGCATCCACCAGATGGACATCGCACGCTGGGGACTCGGAGTCGACAGCATCGGCAACTCGGTCTACAGCTACGGCGGACGACTCGGATACGTCGACGCCGGAGATACCGCCAACACGCAGGTCAGTATCCACGACTACGGCGAAAAACGACTCGTCTTCGAGGTCCGTGGCCTGCCGACCGATCGACACAAAGGGGCCGGCGTCGGAGTCATCTTCGAAGGATCCGAAGGCTATGTCGTCCTCGCCAGCTACAACGGCGGAGCCGCATTCGATCCCGATGGCAAGATGGTCAAGAAGTTCAGCGCCGGTGGCGACCACTTCGCCAACTTCCTCTCGGCCGTCCGAAGTCGCAAACACACCGACCTCAACGCCGATATCCTCGAAGGGCACCTCTCCAGTGCACTCTGCCACCTCGGCAACGTCTCCTATCGACTCGGTCACGCCATCCCGGTGGCCGATATCCAGAAACGGTTCGACGGCGACGACGAAGCCACAGCCACTTTCGATCGAGTCGTCTCGCACCTCGGCAAAAATAAGGTCGACCTCGCCTCGCAACAACTGACCTCCGGTCTCGATCTCAAGATCGACCCCAAAAAGGAAGTCTTCATCAGTTCTGCAGCCGCCGAGGCCAACCCGTACCTCAGCCGCGACTACCGCAAACCGTTCGTCGTGCCATCCGCCAACGACGTCTAAACATCAACCGGCACAACCGCCACAAAACCCAGGGACTGGCTCACCAGACGCCTCCGGCGAATGGTGAGCCAGTCCCTTTTTTTCTCCACCTCCGGCGACCGGCTGCCCAGCCCCGTTCTCTTCTTGAATCACCTCGCCGGTTCCTGCTAAAAGCCCGCCTGCCGACAGCGGGAACCCAACGATGCCGCACTCCAACTCACCACTCAACACATCACGCCACAAAATCGCCTGGTGCCTGGTCGCTCTGATCCCGGTCGCCACCGCCGTCGGCTTCGATGTCGCCGGCACCCGGCCACGACCCGTAGCCAAACTGCACGACTCACGACCCGGACTCGCCTTCGATCAATACCTCGTCAACCTCGGACCCGTCCCACCCCAAGCCGAACACCGGGCCTACTTCGCCTTCACCAACACCGGGACCACGCCCGTCAAAATCACCGCCCTGAAACCCAGCTGCGGATGCCTCGATCCCAGACTCAAGAAATCCACTTGGCAACCAGGCGAACGGGCCGTGTTCTCGCTCAAGGTGCTCGCCACCCGAGAACCTCCCGGGCCCAAAGAATACACCTGCCGGGTCGATTACAACGACGGTCAACCACGCGAAACCCTGCTGCGACTCAAGGTCAATCTGCCCGAACAGAAACTGGTCGTGTCGCCCAAGGCTCTGATCATCTACCAGAACACCCCCGACCCGGTCACCCGACCCATTACGCTCACACGACACCACGACGGCCGGATCAACGTCCTGGATGTCTCTACGTCCTCACAACTGGCTCAGGCCACCATCGGTCGCGATCGCATCAACTCGCAGGGGCAAAGAACCGCCGAAGTCCTGATCACCGTCGCAGACGTACCGCCAGGACGACACCAGCTGTTTGTTAACATCACCACAGACGACCCCGACTACCCCGAAGTCCAAGTCCCAGTGCTGTTGATCGGACCCGACCCGAAACGAGCAGCCACTCGGACAACCCCACCCGGCGCCCCAACCAGAAGCCCGCTTCGGAGATAGCCGAGTTCGCAAGTCGCGACGGCCTCGAGACGGTGATACGATAGAGACAGCACCCGGCGACCAATCCATCACCTCGGCCACTCACAACGGCATACCCGATGCTCCACATCGACGGCAGCACGCACAGAGGCTTCTGCGACGGCATTCCTCGCCGACGAATTCTCGAGGTCGGGTCGCTGGCAACCGCCGGGATCGGGCTGCCCGGACTACTCGCTCAAGCCGCAGACAACACCAATCACCACGACGCCACGTTTGGTAGCGCCAAGCGAGTCATCCTGCTGTTCATGTGGGGCGGACCCGCTCACCAGGATACCTGGGACCTGAAACCCGATGGGCCAGCGGCCACTCGAGGCGAATTTCGGCCGATCGGAACCAACGTCTCGGGACTCCACGTCTGCGAACACATGCCACTGATCGCAAAACACGCCGACAAACTCGCCGTCATTCGCTCGGTCGGACAAGAAGACAATAACCACTCGACCGGAGCACACGCCGGACTGACCGGTCGCAAACACGAACTGAAACAGGAATCCTTCAACGCCCGCCAAACCGATTTCCCCCACTTCGGCTCGGTGCTCAGCTACCTGCAACCCAATCAAGACGGCCTGCCAACATTCGTGGCATTGCCCGAAATGATCCACACCACAAATGGAGCCATCACGCCCGGACAGGGTGGAGGAATGCTGGGTCGGAAATTCGATCCGTTTCGGATCAACGAACACCCGGATCGACCCGGTTTTTCGATCGAAAGCCTGAAGCTGCCCGAAGGAGTCGGACTGGGACGCATGCAAGGACGGCGAGCTCTGCTCGACACAGTCGACCGTACGGCAAGACTGGCCGATCGGGCCGACACCAGCCAATCACTCGATCAGTTCTACCAGCGAGCACTCGACATGGTGCTTTCGCCCAAGGCTCGACACGCCTTCGACCTCTCCAAAGTCCCCGACCAGCAACGCTGGCGATACGGATACCACGCCTTCGGTCAAAGCGTGCTGATGGCCCGACGGCTGGTCGAGGCCGGAGTCCGACTGGTGACCGTCTACTGGCACCGGGAACGTAAGACGATCGATTCGAGCTGGGATACGCACCTGCTGAACTTCTCGGAAATGAAAAACCGACTGCTGCCCTCCGCCGACCGACCCATCGCCGCACTGCTCGAAGACCTCCACAACTCCGGACTGCTCGAAGACACCCTCGTCGTCTGGAACAGCGAATTCGGACGAACTCCACGTATCAACAAGAACGCAGGTCGCGACCACTGGGGACCCTGCAACAGCGTGGTGATGGCTGGAGGTGGAGTCCCCGGCGGGCAGGTGTTTGGTGCCACCGACGAACAGGCCGCCTATCCGACAACCGAAAAAGTCACACAGGACGATATTGCCGCCACCATCTATCACCTGCTCGGACTCGAAGCCGAAACTCGAGTCCAAGATCGGTTCGGACGGCCACACTCCATCGCACTCGGGGAACCCATCCACAAGCTGCTCGGCGGTCACTGCCCAACTACGCCCGCACCCGAACCGCCAACCAGGATCCCAACACCCACTCTCGGATCACTCGAACATACACTCCGAGAAAATGGCAACCGCTTCCTCTGCCTGGAAACCGGAAACCCTGACAGCGAAAAATACTGGTCGCTCGAAGAACTCGGACAAACAACACCCGGCACAGATCCAACCAACACGCCCGGCCGCCCGCTCGGAGACAACGCTGCAACACTGACCTACACTGGCATCTTCTGGAATCACCTCGATTACACCAACCTGCTGATCCGCTGGTCACAACCCGCCACTCTCCAGAACGTCACGCTGTCCCTCTCGGGCCATCCCGTCCCAATCCCCAACACACCACTCGAAAACCAACCGGCCACGATCTGGCAACTGAAATTGCCGCCCGGTCTGATCCCCTCGATCCCAACCGGTCCCGCCAAACTGGTCGTCTCGCTGACCGCTCCCGATCGACAACTCGCCGGATTCGCCCTGACCGGCGACCCGGTCCGCAACATGGTGCTCGAACGATTCGGGCTCGTTTGAGGCCTTCATGACGATCCCGTCCCGCGACAACAGCCAAGCCCATTTTGCTCGAGCACGAAGGTCGATCCCCGGCGGAGTCAACAGTCCGGCTCGAGCCTTTGGTGCGGTGGGCGGCGATCCGTTGATCATCGATCGAGGCGATGGGGCGTGCCTCTGGGACATCGACGACAACCGCCTGATCGACTACGTCGGCAGCTGGGGACCGCATATTCTCGGCCACCGACACCCACAGGTCATCGCCGACCTCGAAACCGCATTGGCCAAAGGAACCAGCTTCGGGGCCCCCACGAAACTCGAGACCGAACTCGCCGAAGCCGTGATCCAGGCCGTGCCGTCGATCGAAAAGATTCGCATGGTCAACTCGGGGACCGAAGCCACGATGAGTGCCCTGAGACTGGCTCGAGGACACACGGGTCGCGACAAGGTGATCAAGTTCGCCGGCTGCTACCACGGACACGTCGACAGCCTGCTCGTCGAAGCCGGATCCGGAGCATTGACACATGGAGTGCCCTCGAGCCCCGGTGTCCCAGCCGGTTGTGCCGCCGACACCGTCTCGCTGGCCTACAACGATGCCGTGGGATTGGCCGAAACAATGGACACGATCGGCCACGAAGTCGCCTGCGTGATCCTCGAACCAGTCGTCGGCAACATGGGTGTCGTCGCACCCGCCGACGGATTCCTCGAAACCTGCCGAGAACTCTGCTCGAAACACGAAACGCTGCTGATCTTCGATGAAGTGATGACCGGGTTCCGAGTCGCCTACGGAGGCGCCCAGTCGCTGTACGGGATCACACCCGACCTGACCACCTTGGGGAAAATCGTCGGGGGCGGAATGCCGGTCGGAGCCTATGGTGGACGAGCCGATGTCATGGACTCGATCTCGCCCGATGGACCCATCTACCAGGCCGGGACTCTCTCGGGCAATCCACTCGCCATGGCCTGCGGACTCGCCACTCTCAAAGTGCTCCGTGAATCCAACCCCTACCCCCAACTCGAAACTGCCACACTGCGACTCGCCGAAGGACTCGGCCTGGCCGCCACCGACGCGGGACTCGAACACCAGGTCGCCCGAGTCGGCAGCATGTTCACGTTGTTTTTCAATCCCGAACCGGTCACCAACTACCAGGTCTCGGCACAAAACGACACGGCCCGCTTTGCCGACTACCACCGAGGCATGCTCGACCGAGGCATCTATCTGCCGTGCAGCCAGTTCGAAGCCAACTTCCTCTCGGCCGCTCACACCGATCAGGACATCGACAACACCATCTCCGCCGCACGCGACACCCTGGCCGCAATCGCCTGACCCCTGGGACTGGCCCCTGGGACTGGCCCCTGGGACTGGCCCACAAAGACGCCATCGGCGAACGGAGAGCCAGTCCCTTACCGGCCCACCGACTCCAGGAACGCTCGAGACTGAGTCATCACGTAGACCTCGGCACCCGCGTAACCAATCGCTCGGTACCCCTGCTCCGCCGCCCACTTCGCTTCCTCGGGACTCCGCGCCGGGTACCCGGCCGCTACCCCGTGCTCCAGACACGCCGCCAGGATCCGCTCGGCCGCAGCCTGCACCTGCGGATGATCTCGCTTGCCAGGATGCCCGTAGGCCATCGCTAAGTCACCCGTGCCAACCCACAACACGTCCAACAACCCCGACGCCGCAATCTCCTCGATCTGCTCGACACCCTCGATGTCCTCGATCAACGCCAACAACAACACCGTGTCGTTGATCTCACGGAAATAGTCCTCAACAGACACACGCCCCCACTTCGTACCCCGAGCCGGGCCGTAACCCCGATTGCCCTCCGGGTAATACATCGCCGCAGTCCGCAAAGCCTGTGCGTCTGCGACCGAACGGCAATGAGGAATCAGGACGCCCTGCACGCCGAGATCCAAGGCGTGCATCACCGACTCGGGATCGTTGTTCTTCAGAACGCGGACCACCGGCACCGTGCCGCCGGCAAAACAACCCTGCACTTGGCGATCGATCGAAGTCGGATCCGTGGCCCCGTGTTCGCCATCCAGCAACACGAAGTCGAAACCGGCGTACCCAAGTATCTCACACAACCCCGGATCCGGCAGACGCACCGAACTGGAATAAATCGTGCCGCCGGATGCCAGAATGCTCTTCACCGAATTGCCGCGGACTGATGCCATTACCCAAACTCCCGATTCACACTCAACTCACGTCTTCCCCACAAACCGAGGTGCCAACCACTCGTCTGCCGCCAACACCACCTTGAGCGTCAAAATCAATTCGCCCGCCACGTCCGCCGATTCGGGGACAACGGCCGACTGATTCAACCGCCCCGAGTCGAGTTCCGCAACCAAGCCGGACACCGTTGCGTTCATCGAACCCCGAAACGCATCCGATTCGTCGTCGCCAAGATCATGACGCAGCAAGCCGACGTGGTCCGGTTTCGAGCGATCTCGAGTCAACCGGGCCAAGGTGGTTTGCTGAGTGCGATACAGCAGGCCGTCGACGAACCCTCGCTTCAGACGGCCGTCCCGATCGAAGTGGTACACCAGATCCTCGCCCAGGTACAACGACAGGCTGCCGTCACGGCGGTAGCCTGCCACCAAAACCGATCGACCATCAGCGTCCAGGAACTCGGCACGGCGAACCAACGCCGTCGCCTCGGCCATCAGGTCCTCGCGATGGCTCTCGGTTCGAGCCATCAGCTTCCCACAGCACGCGACACCACAGTCGTGACCGGGATCGTCGCCGGCATCGATTCATCCGACTCCGACTCCACAACTTCACGCTCACGCACCCGCTCGACACCACCCAACTCGGCCAACCGAGTCATCATCAACTCGGTCACCTGCTCCAGCACCACACCCTTGGGCCGCTGATCGTAGAATTCCGACAAGTCGATCGGTTCGCCGTAGGTGACTCGAACCCGGCTGCGAGTCAGAAACGGAGCGATCATGTTCGAACCGCCGGGGACGTTGTCGAGATAGACGGGGTAGACCGGAACACGAGACTTCAGTGCCAGCCAACCGACGCCGAGACTGCCGTCCAGGATCCCGTTGCCGTCGATGTTGATGCGACCCTCGGGGAAAATCCCGATCAGGTGACCCTTCTGAAGTTTTCGCAGGGCGTCTCGAAGTGGACCGGTGTCCTTGCCGTCTCGACTGACTGGGATCGACCGCATGGAACGGCAAATCCAGTGGATGCCCGGTACGTTGTAATACTCCTTGGCCATCATGAAACTGATCGTCCGCACGTTGCGACGGCCGGACCCCAGGTGATGGTTCATCCACAACTGCATCGGATCCGCCGCACTGCTGTGATTGGCGATTACCAACGCCGCACCATCGCTGGGAAACGGGCAGGGACGATTCGATCGCCATCGCCACATCAGCCCCACAAACACCCGCTCGACGCAGTACAGCACCCACGCCACGCCGTTGACGTCGTAGCGACGCACTCGCCATACGACCAACAACACGGTCACAACCGTATAGACGGACAGCAGCAGGATCGCTGTGGACTCGGACATCGGCGGGATCGACTCGAAGGAACGACCAGTAGGTCGACCACAAGACAACGCGGGACTTTATCTGGTCTCAAAAGGCCTAGAACAGAGACAGAGGCTAACTTGCAGGACGAAAAACTCCAATAGCGATGACCAGAATCCCAAGTAATTGTCACGCTTCAGACTCGCGATCCACACTCACTTATTCCCCAGCCAACTCGTCGCGGACAGCAACAAACTGCTCGACTGCGAAATCGACGTCGTCGAGTGAATGAGCGGCCGACAGTTGCACTCGGATTCGGGCCGCTCCGTGTGGTACGACCGGGAAACTGAAACCGATCACGTAGATACCCCGCGACAACAACCGCTCGGCCATCGATTGAGCCAGCACGGCGTCGCCGAGCATCACCGGGACGATCGGATGCTCGCCCTCGGGTAACTCGAATCCATGGGACTCCATGCCGCTGCGAAATCGAGCGGAATTCGCGTGCAATCGGTCCAGCAGATCCGTTGACTCCGACAACAACTCCAATGCCCGTAACGCGGCTGCTGCGATCATCGGAGCCAACGAGTTGGAAAACAGGTACGGTCGAGAACGCTGCCTGAGCATCTCGATGATCTCCTTCCGACCACTCGTGTAACCGCCGCTCGCACCTCCCAACGCCTTCCCCAATGTCCCGGTCACGATGTCCACTCGACCCAATACACCACGAGCCTCGATCGAACCACGTCCGCCCGCTCCGATCACGCCAACCGCATGAGAATCATCGACCATCACCAACGCGTCGTAACGGTCGGCCAAATCACAGATCTCGTCCAGCTTGGCTATGAAACCGTCCATCGAAAATACGCCGTCGGTCGCAATCAGACGATGACGAGCACCCGATGTCGCCTGCAACTTCGACTCGAGATCCGACATGTCGTTGTTCGCATAGACGTGACGCTCGGCCTTACACAATCGCACACCGTCGATGATGCTCGCGTGGTTCAACGAATCACTGATCACCGCGTCCTCGGCACTCAGCAATGTCTCGAACAAGCCCCCGTTCGCATCGAAACACGACGAATACAGAATCGTGTCCTCGGTCTGAAGAAAAACACTCAACCGATCCTCCAGCCGCTTGTGCACCGCCTGAGTGCCACAAATGAAACGGACACTCGACAACCCAAAACCCCAACGGTCCAACGCCTCGCGAGCAGCGGCAATCACCTCGGGATGATTCGACAGACCCAGGTAGTTGTTCGCACAAAAGTTCAACACCTCGCCGTCGGATACGTTGATGCGGGCCCGCTGAGGTGACTCGAGAATACGCTCGGACTTGTACAAACCCTGCTCGCGTATCTCGGCGATCTCGCCCTCCAAATGCTCGCGAATCGTGTGAACCATCACTGCCCCCTTGCTTTCAATAACCGGCTCGACACTCAGGTCGCACTCGACCAGTCCAACACCACCTTGCCGCAATCGCCAGAACGCATCGCCCCAAAACCTTCTTCGAAATCGCTCCAGTCGAGCCGATGCGTGATCACGCCGCTGATGTCCAGACCACTCTGCAACATCACCGTCATGTGGTACCACGTCTCGTACATCTCGCGACCGTAGATCCCCTTGATCGTCAACATGTTGAAGATCACCGCCTGCCAGTCGATCGACATCTCTTCGGTCGGGATCCCCAACATCGCAATCCGCCCACCATGACACATGTTGGCGATCATCTCCTGCATCGCCGCCGCCTGGCCCGACATCTCCAACCCCACGTCGAACCCTTCCTTCATGCCGATTTCCGCCTGGACATCGGACATCGAACGGCTGCGGACGTCGACCGTGTGAGTCGCACCCATGCGGCTGGCCAACTCCAGACGGTACGGATTCACGTCGGTCACGACGACGTAGCGGGCTCCGGCATGACGGACAACCGCAGCAGCCATGATCCCGATCGGACCAGCACCCGTGATCAAAACGTCCTCGCCAAGCACCGGAAACGACAACGCCGTGTGAACCGCGTTCCCGTAGGGATCGAAAATCGACTGCACGTCGCGATCGATCGACTGGTCGTGGTACCAGACGTTCGTCTTGGGCAACACGATGTACTCGGCAAATGCTCCCTGGCGATTGACTCCGATGCCCTGGGTGTCCTTGCACAGATGACGGCGGCCAGCCAGGCAGTTGCGACAGTGCCCGCACACCACGTGACCCTCGCCACTGACGATGTCGCCCTGGCTGAAGTCCTTGACATTCTCACCCATCTCGACAATCGAACCGACAAACTCGTGGCCGATCACCAACGGCACGGGAACCGTCTTCTGAGCCCACTCGTCCCATTCGTAAATGTGAAGATCCGTGCCGCAGATCCCCGTCCGCTCGACACGGATCAACACGTCGTCGATCCCAAACTCGGGAACCGGAACCTCCTCGAGCCACAATCCCGGCTCGGACTTCGACTTGACCAACGCCTTCATCACCACCATTCCGATCGAGAACTCGAATTGGGTTTTCAAGCGTGAGTGTACTCAAGCAGTCCACAAATGAGCACCGGCCGACGCACGCTCCAGGCCACCACCAGGGACTGGCTCTCCAGACGCCACCGGCGGCTGGGTGCCTGTCCCTACGGCTCACGATCCGACGACCCACCACCGTGCCCCAACAATCCCTCGCGACCAAGACGCGTCGTCGACGTCAAAGTCAACTCGACGTGCTGCAACCCAGACGCCTCGCCAAGCAACTCCAGGCCGCGGTCACTGATTCGAGTCGCACCAAGAGACAGACGCCTCAACTCGGGCAACCCAGCCAAGGTCGCAGCCGACTTGTCCGTGATCCGAGTCGCCGCCAAACCCAACACCTCGAGATTCTCAAGACTCGCAAGACGCGACACTCCCACGTCACCCACTCGAGTACGATCCAAATGCAGGATCGACAAGGACGCCAGACGACCAATCGCCACCATCCCCGTGTCCCCAACTCGTGTGCCAGACAACTCGAGACGCGACAGCTTCGACAACCGCAACAAGTGACCCATCCCCGCATCACCCACCCGAGTGCCACATAGACCAAGACTCTCGAGATTCTTCAAGGCGGCCAAATGCGACAAGCCCCCATCGGTGACTCGCGTAAGATTCAAACTCAAACGCTTGAGTGACGTCAGGCGAGCGACGTCTTCCAGCGTCCTGTCGGTGACCTGGGGACCGTCAAGAACAAGACTCTCAAGTTGCTTCAATCCCAACAAACCGCGACCGCCGACCCGAGTGAATCCCACTCGCAGAGTCCGGAGTGTCGTCAGCGAACTCAACTTCGACAGACCCCGGTCACTGACACGGGTCCGCGACAGGTCGAGCGATATGAGAGTCGCATGGGAAGCCAGATGACTCAGACACCGGTCGGTCACCAGAGACGCCGAAAGATCCAGACGCGTCAGACCGGGGATCGCGAGCAAAGGCTCGAGATCCACGTCGGATACCTGCGAACCACCAAGCTCCAGAGACACCAGCGACTGACCGGCCGGCCCCGCTGTCACCACCATGCGACCGCCACGGTCTGAGACCAACTTGGCAACCCGCTGATGAACGGGATCATTCGATTCAGACACCGGCCCAAGCCGGGCCTGTGCCGTCACTGTCTCCAACACGCCCAGAGTGCACCACCCGAGAACAACCAGGGTCGCCAGAACGACTCGACTTGAACCCGTGGTGTGGATCGCCGAAATCATGAGCCGCCTCCTGATGCGGCCAATCCACTTACCGCCTTCAGATTCGCTCGAGCGTCCTCGTACTCGGGATCCAACTCGACAGCTCGCTCGAATTCTGC
>CAVOEV010000066.1:0-20064 GCA_963694825.1 Planctomycetota bacterium | reverse complement strand
CGGCGGCAGGTTGTGTTCGACGCCGATCGAAGTGGCCGGGGGGGTCGTTTCGAATGACGAGGTGGGGATGGGGCTGGATATGGGTTCGGGTTCGGATTGCGGTGTGTCGATCAGTTCGTCGATGCCGAGCGGTTCGGCTTCACCGAAATCAATCTCCGCGTCCTCGAGAGTGTCTTCGGTTTCGAAGCCAGCCGTCGGGGCGTCGTCTTCGAGGCTGCGTTGGACCTGCATGACCACCAGAGCGCCGAGCAGGACGACTCCGAGAAGACCGGTAAAGATGGTGAGACCACGAAGCATGGGAGTCCTTTCCCGAATTGGCCAGGCAGTTGTGTCGTTCGAGTCGCCCCCGGGGGGGGACGAACGAGCGCTTGGAATCCTTCCAGAGGGTGGAAAGCTACCAGAATGCTGGTGTGTTTCCAAGATGTGTTGTGTGCGGTGGGGATAGCGGGGTTGAAGCGGGGGTTAGTCGCCTGAGGGGGAGGGTTCGGTTTCGACGTCGTGCCAGGTCATGGCTCGGTCCATCGGTTCGATCCTGAGCATCACTCGACCGTCCTGGAAGATCCGGACGGTGCCGTTGGATTCCGAGACGGTGATGGCGACGGCTGGGGTGGTCTTGGTGATCGAAGCGGCGGCCCAGTGTCGGGCTCCGAGGCCTTTCGAGAGAGTCAGTCCGCGGGCGGGTGCGACCAGGATGCGACCTGCCGACTGGACGACTCCGGACGACGACACGATGAAGGCTCCGTCGAGAAGTGCAATTTCCTTGACACTTTCGCGGACGCGAGGGTTACTGAGTTCTCGTTCTTTCGGCGGATAACCGCGAAAGTTGTCGTGGACGCCTTCGCGTGAAAGCGGCAGGACTTTGCGATGGCTGCCAACGACGAACATTGTCCCGACGGCTTTCCCTTCACGGCCTTCGCGTCCGATCTCGACCGCGAGGTCGACGACCGAGCGGAGTGTTTCGAGTGGGACCTTGGTTTCGAGTCGTTGGAGGTCACGGGAGGTGAGTCGTGCGAGGTGATCGCGGAGGTTGATGACGGAAAGAGAATCGATGGCGTCACGTTCGTAGCCGGAGTAGAGGGCAACGATCGTGTCGCCACTTTCGAGGTATTCGTCGGCAATCGCTTCGATGAGTGCCTGGCTGAGCTGCATTTGCCGGGTTCTGGAGGACGAGTCGAGTGGAACGAGATCGACGTCATCGGCGGTTGCAGCTCGTTGCACATCCAGGTTGTCGCTGGCCACGAGCAGCCGAACTTTCCGCAGTTTCTTGCGGATTTCCACGAAATCGTAGGGAAATTCCGAGAGCATCACGATGGCGGACGCGTCCGAGTCACTGGCCACTCGGTGCGCCGCGGCCAAAAGGCCTGCGACGGCGGCGGAAAGCGGCTTGCGTTTCATGCGGACTGCCCGGGGTCAGTTGTGGCGACCGGTTGTCTTCCGAAGGGCCAAGTGCTCGTTGGGTCTGTGGGTCTTGATGTTCAATTCTAATCGCGACCGCGGCGAGGTCAATTCCCCTTGCGGAGCACAAGTTCGTGTTTGGTTCGAGCGGTCATCAGCGTGTCGGCTCCGAACGGTCCGACGAGTGTCTGGTCGATGTGGCTGGTCTTGGAAACGACAACGCCTTGCTTGAGGTCGAGCACGACCTCGCCTGTCGAGATGAGTTGTACGAGTTGAGCGAGGAGCCGGGGGTCGGTGATCGGTGTCAGCCGGACGGTTTTCCAGACAATCGTCGCGAGACCGTTTTTGACCTGTTTCAGCGAGTAGATTTTCTTGAGCGAGATCTTGTATCGTTTGCCAACGTCATCGGCGGCGGTGGCTTCGAGCAGTTCGTCCCAGGTGTCTCCAATCGCCACCGGCTTGTCGGGCAGTGGGACGAGAAACCCTTGTTTCTGGAGCGACTTGGCCATCGACTGGTTCGAGTTTCCCGGGTGGGCGTTGAGCCAGGACTTGCTGACCGAGATGACTCGGACGAGTTCTCCGGATGTGGCACAGCGACTGCGTGCGATGGGTCGTCCGACTGATGCCAACAGCGGCCGGAAGTTGGCAGGGCAAGTGTCGAGACTGTTGGAACTGTCGATGCGAATGGCTGGTTCGTCGCCCTTTTGAGCGTGAATCTTGACGTGGTCGATAACGGTTTCGATCAGGCCCTTGCCCTGTTTGTCGACCGACAGCACCCGGTAGTGTTTTCGACTTTCGCGGTTGTTGAGAATCCGAATCGTCTTGTCGCCTTTTTGCAGGCGAATCGTACTGTGGAGTTGGTCGTGGTAGTGGACCGTCTGGTTGGCGGTGAACTTGAAGGCCAGCGACCAGGTGGTCGGTTGTTTGGCCTCACCGGTCTTTTCGGCTGCCGTTGCGGCGGCGGTCATCCAGCCGAGCAGCAGCAGTGTCGCGAAGGTGCGAGTGAGGAGGACCATGACCAGGGGGTTTCCGCGCGAACTTGGTGGCGCGGGACGATAGCAGAAGTGGGAATAGGGTGGGAGGCGAATCCGCGGAGATTTACCGTCCCGCCGGGCCTCGCACCTGGCCACTCCAACCCAGCTTGTTCCGGAGAGCCTTGTAGTAACTGTGCGTGGGAATCCTCGCGAGTTGGAAGGCGAGTTCCGAGCGGACGACATGAATCCTGTCGCCAGCGCCAAAGGGTCGGCGGATCTGGCCATCGACGACCAGGGTCACTCCTTCGGGCGCTTCGTCCATCGTCAACGTGTATCGCCGATCGGCTCGATCGACCAGCGGTCGATTACTGAGAGTGTGGGGATTGAGTGGAGTGACGACGAAGGCTTGCAGGTCCTGGCGTACGATGGGGCCTCCGGCCGAGAGACTGTGTGCGGTCGAGCCGACCGGGGAGCTGATGATCACTCCATCGCCGCTGTAGGTCGTCACTTCTTCGCCGTCGATTTCGAGCCGCACGTCGAGCATCGTCAGGCTGGCACCGGCCGAAACCGCCACTTCGTTCACCCCGGTGATCGTTTCGGTTGCTCCTTCGGCCGTTTCATGCTGACACTCGAACATCAGGTGTTCGGTGACCGTGTACTGTCGATCGCGGATGGCCGGCAGGCTGTGGCGGAACTCTTCGACCGAGAGATCGGCGAGGAACCCGAGTCGACCAAGGTTGACTCCGAGGATCGGTCGCTGAGCGGCGGCCAGTTGACGGCAGGCTCGCAGAATCGCACCGTCTCCGCCGAGGACCACCACGAGATCGGTGTCAGGGGGAACCGATTCGAGATCCTCGGTCACCGCCGCCGCCAATACCTCGACACCAGCCTGCCCCTCGAGAAATTCGGACAACTCGGACCACGCATCCTGAACACGAGTGCCCTGATCGCGAGCGAGTACGACGAGTTTGAGTTCTGATTCGGGCATGACTGGTGGAGTGTGGTGCCTGGTGCCTGGGTGGATTCGGAGAATAAGGAGTGGGAGATGCAGTGAAATTGTCCCCGATGGTTGGGGCCACGGCAACGGTTTCTGAGCGGAAATTGGGTGTCGGTTGGAGGTTTCCGGGTCGAGTTGCCGGGTTGGGGACTGCGGATTCGCTTGAATCAGTCGGTGTGGCGAATCACACTGGCATCGCTCCTCCGCGAGGATTACGAGGTCGGGGGGATGAGAGTACCGAGCAAAGGACCGAGTCATCATGAAGTACGGCATGAACCTGTTGTTGTGGGCCACGGCGGTCGACGAGTCGCACGACGCGATTCTGGAGCAGATCAAGCGAATCGGTTACGACGGCGTCGAGTTGCCGATTTTCGAGCACGACGCGGCTGCGTTCGAGCGAGTGGGTGAGAAGCTGGACGAGTTGGGCTTGGAGCGGACTGCGGTGACGGTGTCGACCGAGGACGCCAACCCGATTTCTGCGGATGCGTCGATCCGTGCCGAAGCCGTCGTCCGGCTGAAGCGAGCCGTGGACATGTGTCGGTTGTCTGGAGTCGAGATGCTGTGTGGCCCGTTGCACTCGGCACTGGGTGCTTTCTCGGGCGGCCTGCCGACTGGCGAGGAGTGGGAGAACGGGAAGGCCACGATGCGTGAGGTAGCCGATTACGCTGGCGAGCACGGCGTAACGCTGGTGATGGAGTACCTGAACCGATTCGAGTTGTATTTTTTGACGTGTGCCGAGGATTGTGCCCGGTTTGTGCGTGAGGTGGATCATCCGAACCTGAGGATGATGTACGACACGTTTCACGCGAACATCGAGGAGAAGGATGTTGCCGAAGCGGTACGATCGTGCATCGACGTGTGTGCTCACGTCCACATCTCCGAGAACGACCGTTCGACGCCCGGGACGGGCGGAGTCGATTGGGACGCGACGTTTGATGTGTTGAAGGAAGTCGACTACGACGGCTGGATGGTGGTTGAGGCGTTCGGGTTGTCGTTACCCGACCTTGCGGCGGCGACAAAGATCTGGCGTCGGATGTACGAGTCGGAGGAGCAGTTGGCGACTGACGCGTTGGCGTTCATGAAGCGTCGCTGGGAGGGGTAGTCGGCACGTTGGCGGGAGCGGTGTCTGACGGTGGTGGGGTGGCGTCGGGTTCGATGACGTCGATCGGGTTGAGAGTCAGGCCGATGGTGAGGAAGGCGAGAGTGGTCCAGCCGACGAGGTGTCGGCCGAGTCCCAGCGGCACGTGATCGTCGGATGTGGGAGGGTGCCGCGGGCCCATCAGCACGAGCAGTACGAGGAGTACGAGGAAGGCCGGGTCGCGCGAGTAAACCATGTAGCCGGCAATGGCGAAGATCAGGCCGAATGCCACCAGGTGAGCCCGGCGGCCGATCAAGGTGTAGAGAATGTGGCCGCCGTCGAGTTGGCCGATGGGCAGCAGGTTGAGCGCGGTGATGAAGATCCCGACCCAGCCAGCGAAGACGAGCGGGTTGAGCAACACGGTCTGGTCTTCGCCCAGTGGCCCGTGAATCCATTCGATCATCCACTCGAGCAGCAGTGGGTCGCCGTAGACCATGATCGGGAAGTCGGGGTTCTTGGGCAGGTCGACAATCTGGATCGACTGCAGTCCCCAGAAGAGGATGGGGATCGTCAGGACCAGCCCGGCCAGCGGGCCGGTGACTGCGATATCGAAGAGCACCTTGCGGTCGGCCGACCGGGCCGATTGCAGGATCACTGCGCCCATGGTGCCAAATGGAGAAATCGGCATCGGGATGAAGAACGGCAGCGTGGCCGGGACCCCGTAGCGTCGCGCCTGCAGGTAGTGGCCCATTTCATGAGCGATCAGGATGGCCATGACGGCGACGGTGAATTGCAGCCCCGAGCCGATCATGGCCCAGGTGATCTGCGACGATGTCATGCCCGGCGTGAGATCGGCAAGGAACGAGCCGGCGTAAGTGGTGCTGAGGCAGGTGGCCAGGAACAGGAACAGAGCCAACCTGGGGCGGGTGTTGATCTGGCGTGGCGAACGGAAAGTGGACGGATGCGGCGGTAGCGTGGCGACCGGGCGGGGCGGGTCGAACAGTCCGGGTGGTGTGTCGGACAACTGGCTGGGCCTGACTGCGAGTGGGCGTACGGTTGAGAGTCGGGGGAGCGGCGTGATTGTAGGCAAAAGTGTGTCCTTCTGCCGAGAGTCCTTTGGAGGCGGTGGCGTGGCGTGGTAGAACACTGCGAATCAGCCGGATGGACCTGCAGTGAAGAGGTGTGTGATGCGAGTGACCGATGTTGGCGTAACGGTGGTCGAGGTGCCTCAGATTGCCCCCATCGCGCCCTACCGATCTCATGTTCGTAGTAGTTCGACAACGATGAGTGCGATCGTGAGGCTCGAGACCGACGAGGGGTTGGTCGGTTGGGGCGAGTACAACGTGAACTTTTTGCCGGACGTCAGTGGTGCGAGGATGCAGGCGGATGCTCGAGCGTGGATGATCGGCCGCGACGCCTTGAATCTCCAGGCATTTCACCAAAACTGTCGGCTCGATACTCGATTGAAGTCCGGCATCGAGTTGGCGATGTGGGATCTGAAGGGGAAGGCGTTGGGGGTGCCGGTAGTCGAGTTGTTGGGGGGAAAGATCCGAGACGAGGTCGAGGTGGCGGCTTGCATGGGGATTCAGACTTACCAGCGGGCTGGTGAAATCGCGTCGTTCTATGTCGAGCAGGGTTTTGGGAGCCTGAAGACGAAGGCGGGCAGCGACATGCAGGAGGATCTGGAGATGGTCCGAGGCGTCCGGGACGCGGTGGGGGATCGTTTGAAATTGAGGATCGATCCGAATCGGGCGTATTCCCTGGACGAGGCGATCGAGTTGGGCCGGAGGTTGGAGGAGTATGAGTTGGAGTACCTGGAGCAGCCGATTATGGCCGAACCGCTCACGGATGCGGTGCGGTTGAGGTCCGAGACAAAGACTCCGATCGCGTTGAACGAGAGCGTGGTGGATCCGGCGAGTGTTTGGAAGATCCTCGAGGCGGGGGCGGCCGAGTTCATTTTGCCCGACACGCACATTGCCGGAGGCATTTGGCCATGCGTCGAGATCGGACATCTTGGGCACGCCGCCGGCGTGCCGTGCATCATGCACTGTGGTCACGACCTGGGACCGAAGACCGCCGCGATGGTGCATGTGGCCGCAGCCTGCCCGGCCTACTCGCTGGGCAACGACTCGACGTATTTTGGACTCGAAGACGACGTGACGATCGATCCGTTCGTGATCAGCGATGGCAAGATCGTCGTGCCTGAGGTGGCGGGGTTGGGATGTGACGTGGATCCGGAGAAGTTGGAGAAGTACCGGGTCGAGTGTTGAGTTTCGGAAAGGGAGATGTGCCGTGCATTTGAGAACTGTATTCCTGGGCAACATGTTGTTGCTGAGTGCATCGGGGTGGGTCGAGGCCAATGCGGCGGGGCCGGCGGGGCCGGCGGAGGGCTCGAAACTGTCGGTGACCGGCCGAGCTGACAAGCGTTTGGCTGCGTTGGACCGGTTGATGACCGGGTTCGTTGAGCGTCACAAGCTGCCCGGTGCGTCGCTGGCGGTGGCTCGTCACGGTCGCTTGGTTTATGCACGCGGGTTCGGAGTGTCGGATCGCAAGAGTGGTTCTTCGGTTCAGCCCGACAGCCTGTTTCGCATCGCCAGCCTCTCGAAGCCTCTCACCTCGGTCGCCATCCTGCAGTTGGTTGAAGCGGGCCGCTTGAAATTGGACGATGTGGTGGGTGAGGTGTTGGATTTGAAGCCTGAGTTGGATGTCGAGCGGCATCGGCGAGTGACGATTCGGCAGTGTCTTCAACACACGGGCGGTTGGGACCGTGGCGATTCGTTCGACCCGATGTTTCAGTCGGTCCGGATTGCCGCTGTCCTGAAGACCAAGCCGCCGGCGAGTGCCGGGGACGTGATCCGGTTCATGCAGAGATGGCCGTTGGATTTTGATCCCGGAACTCGATACGCGTACTCGAATTACGGCTACTGCCTGTTGGGTCGAGTGATTGAGCGTGTGACGGGCGAGAGTTACGAGTCGTACGTACGGGAGTCCGTACTCAAGCCGATGGGAATTTCGGGGATGCGAATCGGGCGGACTAAAGAGGTTGGGCGTGCCGAGGGCGAGGTGCGGTATCACGTGGATGGCGAGAAGGTGGGGTTGAGTGTGTATGCGGAGGACCTTGGGATGCGTGTGTCGCGGGCCTACGGGGCTTGGCATATCGAGGCGATGGATTCGCACGGCGGCTGGATCGCATCGGCGATCGACATGGCGAGGTTTGCTTCGGCGTTGGAAGCACCGGGCCGCAAGCCGTTTCTGAAGCCGGCTACTCTGGAGCAGATGTTCGCTCCGCCGCCCGCTCCGGTATCACGCACCGATGATGGATCGGTCGAGCCGGTGTATTACGGGTTGGGCTTTTCGGTTCGCCGGCTCGGAGAGGGGCGAATGAACCAGTTTCACACCGGTTCGTTGGCCGGCACGTCGACACTTCTCGTGCGGCGTCACGACGGGATGGCGTGGGCCGTGATGTTCAACAGCCGTCGGGCCTGTGGCGGAAAGAACCCCGGCTCGGCGATCGATCCCTTGGTCCACCAGGCGATCGACGCGATCCAAGAGTGGCCCAGCGACGACCTGTTCAAGTAATCCCGGGGAGTGGCTGTCCCGACTTATCCCACTGCCCTGCTGCCCTGCTCAAATCTCAGAAAACTCAGTCGGCTCCAACATCACGCTGGTAATTTTCGAGACGGTGTCTTTGTAGCGTGGCAGCACCTTGATCCGTTTCCATTCCGGGTGAGCGATGAACGCCTTCCAGTGTTCCTTGTGGTCCTGGTCGTTGTTGGCCGAGAGCATATAGGTGAGGTTGGGGACGTCGTTGGCGACGAGAGTTTCGCCGAAGAAGACGGGTCCGAGTTGGACGTCTCGCATGATGTCGATTTCGCCTTCGTTGAACATGGCGACCTTGAGCGAGGCCTTGTGTTCGTTGTGGGCCTCGTAGATCCGCAACTCGAATATGCGTTCGGTTTTCTTTCGAGACGAGTCGGGTAGCTCGACGACGGGGATCCCGGTGAATGCTTTCATCAGTCGCGTTTCGATCCGCGTGTAGGCAGAGTCATTCTTGGGGATGGCAAAGAATTCGGCGGCAGCCTTTTGGAAGGTCTTGTCTTTTGCGAGTGCTTCGTTGCGTTGGCCGAGCACATCGAGAGTGGGGTAGAGGATCAGGACGTGGATCGAGTGTTCGGGTGTGTCGCTAATGACGGTGAAGGTGCCGACGCGGGATGCGCCGCTTCGGCGGAGTGCCGGGATCAGTGCTGTTTCGAGATGACTGAGCGTCAGTTTTTGTTTGTCTGAGGAGGCACAGCGATAGATTCGCAGTTCGTAGTACTCTTGTGCGGTCTTTTTGGAGGGTTTGGCGGCGGTTGCGTTGTTGGCGAGTGTGGCGGCGGTCGCGGTTGCCAGCGAACCGGCCAGGAAGTCGCGGCGGGCGATGGGTTGGGTCATGGTGGTTTCCTTGTGCGTCTACGGGACGGATGACTATACGGTTTCGGCCATGCGTTTGGCGAGTCGCTCGAGAGCGGGAGAGATGTCTGTGGGTTCGAGGTGGACGTTGAGCAGGATGATGCAGTCGCTTTGTTCGACATATCGGGTCACGCTGTCGCGACCCATCACCCCTTAGTAGACTCCGACGAACAGCGGATGGGCTTCACTGAAGACCGAATTGCCCAGCAGCGTGGCACAGATTGGCAGCTTGTGGCGTTCGGCCAATTCGACCCGTTCGCTACTCAATCCGAATCGGGATACCGAAGGCGTCGTCGACGGCGTAGTCCTGCAGGCGTTGGATCAGGTACTCGCCGATCGATGGGTTGGTGGCCTTCGACTTGTCGTGGCGCGAGGTCTTGCGTGCCTTCTTGGCCATTAAGATGTTGTATTGTGTGAGTGTTGCCGTGGTAATGATTGCCGGGAATCCGGTGATCGAGCTTGGGTTTGGTATGATGAGCGAATGACGGACCGCAACGTATTTTTCGACTTGAGATGCAGATGGACCGGGTTGGCCGTGGGCCTGCTGGCCGTGGGCCTCTCGGCAACCGAAGTCCGTGGCGAGGAACCGGGCGCGGAACCGGGCGAGGTCGGGCGTTTGGAGACTCGGGTCCGGGTAATTTTCAAGACGGAGTGTCACGAGTGCCACTCGGGTGACAAACCCGAGGCCCAGTTCAGCCTCGCGACTCGAGACGCCCTGGTCCGGGGCGGGGAAACCGGTCGAGTGATCATTCCGGGCAAACCACTCGAGAGTCTGCTGTTTCAGCACGTGCAGGACGGTTCGATGCCGCCCAAGGAAGACAAGCGGTTGAACGCGGCGGATACTCTGACGATCAAGGCTTGGATCGAAGCCGGGGCTCCATTTGGACCCGGTGGTCGGCTGCCGACGATTGTCACTCAGCACGATGTCTATCCGATCCTGCAACTGCGATGCGTCGTCTGCCATGGCGGCCGGACGAAACAGGCAGGCTTGGATCTCAGGTCGCGCGAGTCGATTCTTCGAGGCGGGAAGTCGGGTCCGGCTGCCGTGCTGGGCAAATCGGCAGACAGCGTGATGCTCGAGAAGATCCACGATGGCACGATGCCTCCGCGTCGCGATCTGGTGACGGCCAGTCTGAAAGTGATCGAAGCCAGTGAGATCGAGAAGCTGGCTCGGTGGATTGATGATGAGATGCCGCTGGTTCCGGATCCGCCGACCTCGGGGCAGGTTCCGGTGGTCACCGAAAAGGAACGTCAGTTCTGGGCCTTTCAGAGGCCCAAGGGTGGCGTTGTGCCGTCGGTTCGAGCCCCGGGTCGGGTCCGGAATCCGATCGACGCCTTTGTGTTGAAACGGCTCGAGGAGGTCGGGTTGTCGTATTCTGTTGATGCCGACCCGCTGAGCCTGCTGCGACGGGCCACGTTCGATGTGACCGGGTTGCCACCGGCCGTTGAGGAGATGGCTCGGTTGGAAGGGCGCGAGTCGCCGATCGATTCGCTTGATCGATTGCAGACGAGTTCGCAGGAGAGTTGGGGTCGGCAGGTCGACCGCCTTTTGGCCTCACCGCATTTCGGGACGCGATGGGCTCGATCCTGGCTCGATCTGGCCGGCTACTCGGACTCGGACGGCATCCAGAACGCCGATCCGATCCGTCGGGCGGCGTACAGGTATCGCGATTATGTGATCCGTTCCTTCAACGCCGACAAACCCTACAACCGATTTCTGCTCGAACAGATTGCCGGTGACGAGTTGGCGGATTTCCGGCGAGCGAAGGTTGTGACCGAGCAGATGGCCGACAACCTGGTGGCGACCGGTTTCCTGAGATTCGTGCCCGACGCGACGTACGCCAACATTACTGGTTTTGTTCCCGACCGTCGTGAAGTGATCGACTCGGAGCTGGAAGTGTTGACCTCCTCGGTAATGGGTCTGACCTTGAAATGTGCCAAGTGTCATTCGCACAAGTTCGATCCCCTTCCTCAGCGAGATTACTACCGCCTGGCGGCGGTCTTCAAGGGGGCGTTGGACGAGAACGACTGGTTGAAGCCCTATGGCACCAAGCAGTTCAGCAGTGGCCCGGTCGGGTTCCGGTTCATGGACGTGGTCAGCACACGCGAGCGACAGGCGGTGGCGAGTCACAATGCGGCGATCGACACCGAGATTGCGGCGGCTGGATCGCAGTTGGCCGAGACTGCCAGGTCGGCTCGTGAGAAACAGTTCGAGGTCCGGTTGGCCAAGTTGCCTGCCGCGATTCGCCAGGACGTGAGGAAGGCATTGGCGAGTGATCCGGCCGGGCGAACCGACGTCGAGCGTTACCTGGCCGACAAGTTTGCGTCGCTTTCGAAGATTGACGAGGCGACCTTGAAGACGCTGGACCCTGCGTACGCGAAGTCGGCCGAAGAGACGGCCAAGCGGGTCAAGCGGTTAGGTGGCGGGAAGCGGGAGCAGCCCTTCGTGCGAGCCTTGTGGGATCGCGGTTCGCCGTCGCCGACCTATGTGCTGATTCGTGGCAACTACCTGACACCGGGTCGCAAGGTCGAGCCGGGTGTTCCTGAGGTGTTGGCACCGGAGGGCTTCGATCTGGATGTACAGCCCCCCTACCCCGGAGCCGAGTCGACCGGACGGCGACTGGCTTTTGGTCGCTGGCTGACTTCGGACCGGCATCCGCTGACGGCTCGGATCATCGTCAACCGCATTTGGAAGAACTACTTCGGACGTGGCATTGTCGGCACGCTGGACAACTTTGGCCAGACCGGAGACCGGCCGACTCATCCCAGACTGCTCGACTGGCTTGCCACGGAACTGATGGACAACGGCTGGCGGATGAAATCGATCCATCGGCTGATCCTGACCTCAACCGCCTATCGCCAAGTTTCGGCGGTGACGAAGCGGCAGTTGATATTGGATCCGGAGAATCGATTATTGAGTCGCATGCGGTTGAAGCGGTTGGATGCGGAGAGTCTTCGTGACAGCCTGCTGTCGGTGTGCGGCGAATTGGACACAAGTCAGTTCGGCCCCGGCGACGCAGTCACATCTCGGCCCGATGGTCTGGTGACGGCCGTGCGTGGCTCGCGGGGCTGGCGGCGCAGCATTTTTCTTCTTCAGCGTCGCACTCAGATCTCGACCCTGTTGCAGAATTTCGACCTGCCGCGGATGAACCCCAATTGTGTCAAGCGGCCGATTTCCAACGTCGTTCCCCAGGCGCTTCACTTGCTCAACAATAAGTTGATCCGCGAGTTGGCCGATCGATTTGCCGAACGGGTCGAGCGAGAGGTGGGGCAGAATCCTCGGTTGCAGGTGACCCGGGTGTACCGGATTGGTTTGGGGCGGGCTCCCGATCCCGAGGAGCTGGCTGCGAGTGTGACGATGTTGGGTCGACTTCGAGACGAGTGGGCGGCCAAGTTGAAGGACGGTGATCCGACGGCCTCGCGACGGGCGTTGGGTAATCTGTGTCATGCCGTGATGAACACGGCGGCTTTTCTTTATCTGGACTGATCAATGTTTCCGAATCACTTGCCACGATTGCCGAATCGAGAAGCGGACGTTTCGCGACGAGATTTCTTTGGGTCCCTGGGAGGCGGCCTGGGTACGGCGGCATTGGCTGGTTTGTTGAGCGAGGATCTGTACCAGTCCAACGGTTTGCTTGCGTCCGAGTCGCTGGCCGCTGGTGGGACGGGCGGGTTGGAAGAAATTCCCAACCAGTCGCCCAAGACGCCGCATAGCGAACCGCGGGCCAAGGCGGTGATCCACTTGTTCATGAACGGTGGCCCGAGCCAGATGGATCTGTTGGATCCGAAGTCCGAGTTGACTCGCAGTCATGGCAAGTCGTACTTCGACAAGATTGCCGGTGAGGTCGAGAACCCGGCGGCGGCAGGGGCGTTAATGCGGAGCCCGTTCCGGTTCCGTCGGCATGGCGAGGTCGGCATGGATGTTTCGGAACTGATGCCTCACCTGGCGACCCAGGTCGATCGGATCAGCCTGGTGCGGTCCATGTACACGACCAACCTGACTCACGAGCCGGCGTTGTTCATCGCTCATTGTGGCCGAATGACTCCAGGATTGCCGAGCCTGGGGGCGTGGGTGACTTACGGGTTGGGCAGCGAGAACCGGAATCTGCCGGCCTATATCGTGTTGGATGATCCGGCGGGTTTGCCGGTCAACGGTGTACAGAACTGGCAGTCGGGGTTCCTGCCGCCGGTGTACCAGGGCACTCGGTTCCGTTCGACGGGCAAGGCGGTCCTGAATCTTGACCGCGAGTACGAGGAGGCCGAGTCGATTGTGAAGCTGGAACGAGATCTGATCGGGATTCTCGACCGTATCCATCGTCGCCCTCGGACCGCTCAGCCTCAGTTGGACGCGCGTCTGGCCAGTTATGAGCTGGCTGCGAGGATGCAGGTGGCGGCGTCGGACGCCCTGGACATTTCCTCGGAAACAGCCGGAACGCAGAAACGGTATGGGATTGGCGGCAAGGAGACCGATTCGTACGGCCGACGGTGTTTGATCGCTCGGCGGTTGGTCGAACGGGGTGTCCGTTTTGTGCAGTTGTTCATCAACTTCCAGATCTGGGACAATCACAGCAATATCGGTACGGCGCTGCCCTCGGCGTGCCGCAAGACGGATCAACCGATCGCCGCGTTGCTCGAGGACCTGGATCAGCGAGGGTTGCTCGACAGCACGCTGGTGGCCTGGGGCGGTGAATTTGGGAGACTGCCCATTTCTCAGCTGCCCGGTGACAAGAACCTGTTGAAGGCCGGGCGGGATCACAATCAAAATGCGATGGTGACGTGGCTGGCCGGAGGCGGTATCAAGCGCGGCCATGTGCACGGTGCGACTGATGAGATCGGCTTGAAGGCGGCTGATCAGAAAGTGACCGTCCACGACTGGCACGCGACGATTCTGGACCAGTTGGGGATGCACCACGAGGAGTTGTTCATCAAACGCAACGGACTGAAGGAACGGCTGACATCAGTCTTTCCGGCAAAGGTGATCGAGGAGATCTGTTCCTAACGAATCCTGAGTTGGCTATGATTGTCCAAGGCGACTGCCCCCCTGCCCCCCCTGCCCCTGTCGTCCCAAAGGAACCAGAACAATGACCGACGATATCCAGATCAATGGCGAACCGATGACAGTCCCGACGATGTGTCGATTCACGGTCGACCGTCCGCTTTATCCGGACCAGTCGTTTCATTTTGGCAGTTCCGAGGCGGCCGAGATGTCGCCATTAGCCGGTCGATTGTTCGCGATTGAAGGCGTAGCGGGGGTGTTGATTACCGACAACCGTGTGACAGTCACCAAGCACGGTCCGGCAACGTGGCCGGAGGTTGGGAAGCAAGTTGGTGCGGCGATCCGCGAGCACGTGGCTTCTGGCGAGCCGGCCGTTGACTCCAGCGTCCGCGATTCGATCCCGCCGGTTGACGAGTTGCGAGACCGGATCCAGGGAATTCTGGACCGTGAAATCAACCCGTCGGTGGCGAGTCATGGCGGGGTGGTGAGGTTGTTGGAGGTGAAGGAGAACATGGTGTATGTCCAGATGGGTGGCGGTTGCCAGGGCTGTGGGATGGCAGATGTGACGTTGAAGCAGGGTGTGGAGATTGCGATCCGGTCTGAGATTCCCGAGGTGGGTGAGATCATGGACACGACCGATCACGCCTCGGGTGACAACCCGTACTACAGTCCGTCGAAGAAGTAGCCGGGTTCGGTTCAGGTTTGACCTTGTATGCCACGCCTGCTGCTCTTGCTGCCGACACGGACGTATCGCACGCCGGCCTTGTTGGCAGCGTCGGCCGGGTGTGGCGTCGAATTGACTGTGGCGTCCGAGGAAGACAGTTCGGTCGCTCACCTGAACCCCTCCGGGTTCCTCACGCTCCCCTTCTCGGATCCAGAAGCCTGTGCTCCGTTGGTGCGTGAGTTTGCCGGGCGGTTTCCGATCGACGGGGTGATCGGGATTGACGACAGCGTGGTCGAGGCCGTTGCTGTCGTGGCTCGCGAGTTGGGACTGCCGCACAACCAGCCGGATGCCGTAGCGGTCGCACGAGACAAGCGACGGTCTCGAGAGCGGTTGGTAGCAGCCTGCGTGGCGTGCCCGGAGTTCGAGTGGCGGGGTTGGGGCGATCCTGGACGGGATCGGGTACCGGAATTCGGTTTTCCTGCCGTGGTCAAGCCGCTTGAGCTTTCGGCGAGTCGAGGTGTGATTCGAGTGGATGACGGCGAGTCGTTGTCCGCGGCGGTGTTACGGGTCGAGGCGATCGTGATCGACGAGATGGATAGCCGGGCGGAGAACGGATTCTTGATCGAGAGTTTCGTGTCGGGGCCGGAGGTGGCTGTCGAGGGGTTGTTGCGAGGAGGCGAGTTGGAGGTGCTGACGGTTTTTGACAAGCCTGATCCGATGGAGGGGCCGTACTTCGAGGAGACGATTTACGTGACACCTTCGCGTTTGAGTGATTCACAGCAGGTGGAGTTGTCCAAGGTCTCGTCGGCTGCCTGTGCGGCATTGGGTCTGATTGAGGGGGCGGTGCACATCGAGTTGAGGGTCACTGGCAGCGGGCCGGTGGTGATAGAGGTGAATCCGCGAGCGATTGGTGGATTGTGTTCGGACGTACTGCGTTTTGGCACCGGGTTGACCTTGGAAGAGTTGCTGTTGAATCATGCCCTGGGTGATCGGGCACCGTTGCCGGACCGAGTGGACCGTGCGGCAGGAGTGATGATGTTGGGTGTCGAGGGAGGCGGAGTGCTCGAGCGTGTCGAGGGAGTCGAGGCGGCCGAGGCGGTGGCGGGGATCGAGCGAGTGGCGATCACGGCACATCCCGGGCAGCGATTGCAGGCGTGGCCCGAGGGCGGAGCGTATCCGGGTTTCGTATTCGCGGCCGGTTCGACTCCTGGCGAGGTCGAACAGTCCTTGCATGCCGCCACCGCCAAGCTGACCCTGATCTACCAGGCTTGATGTCGGGCAGGATGTGCCTGGGGCACCGCAGCTGGAGCCAGGCGTTCGCCGCAGGCGGGCTGGCCGAGAAGCTGCGTGGTTGTGTGACGAGGAGTGGCAAGAGTTGACGTTGGTGTCACTTCGCTCGACAGGTCCGGGGCGGCGACCGATACTGTCGTGCAGGGGCCTGGTCGGTACCGAGACGGATCGAAACGCCGGGTGAATTGCTTGGAATCTGTGTTTTGCCAAGAACGGTGACGATCGATGCTGAGAATGATTTTCGCGACGACATGTGTTTCGGTGCATGTGTTGTGTGCAGCGTGCCCGGCTGACGAGCCGTCCGGGGCGACTCGGCCGAATATTCTCTTCGCCTTCGCCGACGATTGGGGGCGATGTGCCGGCGTGTATGCGAACAGCGATGGCCCGGGCGGATTCAATGATGTGGTTCGGACTCCGAACTTCGATCGTATCGCACGGGACGGTGTGCTGTTCAATAACGCATTCGTCAATGCACCGTCCTGTACGCCATGCCGCAGTTCGCTGTTGTCGGGGAGGTACTTCTGGGAAACCGGTCGCGGCGCGATTCTGCAGGGCGCCGTGTGGGATTCGAGCATTCCGAGTTGGCCGCTGTTGTTGAAGGATTCCGGCTATCACATCGGCAAGACGTGGAAGGTCTGGAGCCCGGGCACTCCACGGGACGCTCCCTTTGGCGGAAGAACTCATGCGTTTGAGAAGTCGGGCGGGCGTTTCAATCGCTTTTCGCAAACGGTGACGCAGTTGATCGCCGGGGGCATGTCGATCGAGCAAGCCAAAGAGACTCTGATGGACGACGTCCGTGGGAATTTCGGGTCGTTCATGGCGAAGCGGAACAAGGATCAACCGTTTTGTTACTGGTTCGGTCCGACCAATGTCCACCGAAAATGGACGAAGGGTTCGGGAAAGCGATTGTGGGACATCAATCCCGATCTGCTCAAGGGCAAGATGCCTCCGTATCTGCCCGACGTCCCGGAAGTCCGCCAAGACCTTGCCGACTACTTCGGCGAGATCGCCGCGTTCGATGCGGCGCTGGGGGTGCTGGTCAAAGAACTCGAGAGACTCGGTGAGAAAGACAACACGATCATCGTGATCAGTGGTGACCATGGACCGCCCGGGTTCCCGCACGGAAAGTGCAACCTGTACGATTTCGGGACACGAGTCCCCCTGCTGGTCGCGGGACCGGGAATCCAGGGTGGACGTGTTGTGGATGACTACACGATGCTGCCGGACTTGGCTCCGACTTTCCTCGAGGCGGGCGATGTGAAACCTCCGGCCGGGATGACGGCTCGGAGTCTTTGGCGAGTGTTGAAGTCGAAACGTGACGGGCTGGTCGATCCGGACAGAACCCAGGTCTTCACCGGTCGCGAACGTCACGTGCGGATCGCCCGAGCGGGCAACCTGCCGTATCCTCAACGCTCGATCCGCACTTCGGACTTCCTGCTGATCGTCAACTTTCGACCGGATCGTTTTCCGCTGGGCGACCCATACCGGCTTGCTGGTGACACCTCGCCGACCGTGCAGCAACTCGAAGCTTCGACCTTTGTGACGCTGCCCGACGAAGACGCTGGGCCCACCAAGGCCTGGATCGTCAGACGCCGTAACGACAAGAAATGGAAGCCGTATTTCGAACACGCCTATGGCAAGCGACCGCGTGAGGAGTTGTTCGACGTGAAGACGGATCCGCACCAAATGAAGAACGTCGCCGCCGACCCGGCCTACGCAAAAATCCGTGTGGAGTTGCTCGAAGTGTTGATGGCGGAACTACGACGCACCAACGACCCGCGATTGAAGGACAACGGTCGTTTTTTCGAAACACCTCCGATGGCCGGGCCAGCTTCCAGCAAGAAGACGCAATGAGTTGCGGGGTCAACTCCTGGCAGTTGACCCATTCCCGCCGTCGGCTGTGGTGGGAAAATGGTGTCACAAGCGCCCACGTTTTCCGATCGATCGGTATACTCGGCAACCAGAATGACTGACACCGACACAGCAACGCTGACTGGAACCGCGTGCTTGGTCCGCTACGGGCGGCTGGGCTGGGTTGCGCTGTTTACGATTGACGAGCATTTCGAGGCCAATCGCGGTGATCGTGTGGTGGTGCAGACCGAACGCGGCCAGGAATTCGGTGACGTGCTCTCTTTTGTGGCCGACCACCTGGTCGGTGACGTCACGTCCGCTGGCGAGGTGTTGCGGTTGGCCGAGCCGGATGTCGAGGCCAGTGGCGAGGCAGAGTTGCTGGACCTGGACGACCTGATGAGGACGGTTCGCGAAAAGGATTCGGAACTGGATCCTGTGGACGCCGAATGGCTGGCCGACGGGCAGACGGTGGTGGTGTATTGCATGAGCGAGGTGGGTCCGGACTCTGAGCGTGTGGCGATCGAGCTGTCCAAGACGATGGGCCGCGATGTCCGGCTGCAGCCGATGTTCGACCCCGAACCGGGTGGGTGTGGCAGTGGCGGTGGCGGCTGTGGCAGTGGTGGCTGTGGCAGCAAGTAGGCAGCCGATGAGTGTACAGCGACGATCTTTGCTTGGTGTGCCTGGGCTGCTGCGGCCGATCATGGTCGGGTTGACGGTTGTTTTTGCGACGGTCGGGTCGTGCCAGGCCGATGACGATCGGATCGACACGGTCCGTGTTCGCGAAGTGGTGGGTCGGAGTGTGCCGTTGCTGCAGGCCAGTGCGGCGACCTACATCGAAAAGAAGGCCTGTTTCAGCTGCCATCACCAGGGCCTGCTGGCGGTCGCCGTGGCTCGGGCGCGACGGGCGGGATTCGAAATCGATCGGAGCCGGACCGTTCAGCAGTCTGCCTTTACGCTGAAGTACTTCGGCGGGCGGGCGAAGCGGGTGCGAATTGGCCAGGGCGTGCCGGGCGGTGCTTACAATGCCGGCTATGCGTTGTGGGGTTTGCACGAGGCGGGGGACAAGCCCGATTCAGTGACCGGCGACCTGGTCGCCTATCTCCGGACCACTCACCGCGATGACGGTAGTTGGCAGATCCGCACGCATCGGCCTCCTCTGGAGGACAGCGATTTTACCGCCACGGCACTTGGGCTGCAGGGGCTGCAGTTGTATTCGGGTAAGGACCAGGCCAAGGACCTGGCAGCACGGATTGTGCGGGCACGCGAATGGCTGTTGACGGCCGAGGCGAAGACGAACGAAGACCGGGTGTTTCGCTTGATGGGCCTGGTGTGGGCCGGAGGCGGGGCGAAGGAGACGAAGCGGTTGACCGATGAGTTGGTCGGGCATCAACGTGACGATGGTGGGTGGGCTCAGTTGGCTGGTCGCGAGAGCGATTCGTACGCAACCGGACAGGCGTTGGTCGCGTTGAAGATGGCTGGCGTTTCGGTTGGGCATCGGTCGTATCAGGAGGGGTGCCGGTTCCTGTTGAAGACGGTGAAGCCTGACGGGTCGTGGCTGGTGACGACGCGGAGCAAGCCGATTCAGACCTATTTCGAATCCGGATTCCCTTACAAGAAGTCGCAGTTCATTTCGATCTGCGGCACCTGTTGGGCGACCTTGGCGTTGGTGGAACTGATTCCGGTGGCGACGGCAGACTAGAGGTTTCGATACGGCCTGGAACTCGAACACTTGCAGAGAAAGAGCGCTCATGCGACGAAATGGAATCGTACTGATGGTCCTGTTGTTGTGGTCGGCCGCATCGTTGCCTGCTGCGGAACCGGTTGTGGCCGATGTGCTGCTGGTTGGCGGTACGATTTACGACGGGACTGGCGTCGCGGGTGTGGTTGGCGACGTGGCGATCCGAGGTGATCGGGTTGTGGCGGTGGGGAGTTTCGAGACGAAGACGGCCGAATGGAGGCTGGACTGCACGGGATTGGTGGTGATGCCCGGTGCGATCGATCTGCACAACCACAGCGATCGCCAGTTGGTCGCACCCGGCACGCGAGCGAATCTCAACTACTTGCTGCAGGGATGTACGACCGTGGTGACGGGAAACTGCGGGGGTGGTCCGGTCGACGTGGGCGACTACTACAGCAAGATCAACGGGGCGGGCGCCGGTACGAACGTGATTCACCTGTTGCCTCACGGGGCCTTGCGAAAACAGGTGGTGGGGACGGATCGACGACCTTCGACGCCGGCTGAGTTGAAGGAGATGCGAGAATTGGCAGAAAAGGCGATGACGGACGGTGCCTGGGGGATGTCGACCGGGTTGATTTATGTTCCGGGCACCTACGCCGACACGAACGAACTGGTGGCATTGGCCGAGG
>CAVOEV010000065.1:0-20109 GCA_963694825.1 Planctomycetota bacterium | reverse complement strand
CTGGAAATCCCCCGCCCGCGTTTCACGTGAAACGCCTCAGACCGCTCGACGTTCCAGCACACGCACCACCCGCTGAAATTCGTCCGAATCTCCAAACGGGATTACGATGCGGCCCGATTGCAGGTCCGACAGCCGGATCTCAACCCGAGTGCCAAACTGACACCTCAAATGGTCCTGCAACTGCAAAAGATGATTGCTCAGTTCCGGCGACTCGCCACGTGACGGCTTCTTGTCCACCTTCGCGTCCGGATCGATCACCAGGACCTTCGGCGGCACAACACCCTCCCGAATCGCCTTCGCCGCTGCCTCGGTCGCACGCACCGTCATGCCCTCCTCGACGATCCGTGCACACAAACTCAGCTGATCCGCCTCACCCAAGGTCACCAGCGTTCGAGCATGACCGGCCGTGATCTTGCGGTCCGACAACGCCTGCTGCACTCCACCAGTCAACTCCAACAGACGCAACAAGTTGCTCACCGCCGAACGACTCATGCTCAAACGACTCGCCAACTGGTCGATCGACGCGTCGAATTCGTTCAGGTAACCACGGAAGGCCTCGGCCTGCTCCAATGGATTGAGATCCTCTCGCTTGAGATTCTCTTCCATCGCCGTTTCGTACACCTGCTGATCGGTGTAGTGACGCACCTGACAAGGGACCAACTCCAGGCCCGCCGAAAGAGCCGCCAGCCAACGCCGCTCGCCGGCAATCAACTGGTACCGATTCCCCTCGGCCGGCCGCACCAGCAAGGGACTCAGCACACCGTGCTTCCCAATGCTGTCGGACAACTCCTGCAACGCCGCCACATCGAAATCCTTGCGCGGCTGATACGGGTTCCGCTGCAACAACTCGACGGAAATCTCCAACAACTCACCATCACCGGCCGACGACTCCAATGCCGGTGACCGAGACAACTCGATCGTTTCTTGCTCCGACTGCTCGAGTGGACTCGATTCGGCCTCGATGTGCGAAGCGACCAGTTCCTCATCGGTCGGTCCAAACTGCGTCAGTCCCACCAGGCCAGCCAGCCCACGACCCAGCCGACTCGGACGACTCGAAACGTCCGATCCGGTTTGACGTGAGGATGGAGTAGTAGGATCGTTGGGGATCGACGACATCACGGACTCTCCGCAGAGACTGACGGGCGCGGGATTCTAGTGATCGTCTCGCCATCCCAACAAGACTGGTTCGCACATCGCACGTGAAATGCCCCATCGAACTGGTCGGCCCAGGTCTTGCTGCGTTTCACGTGAAACGCGATTGGGCGACACGACTTCGCGTTGACGCCCCAAGGCTCCGGTCCCTAGACTCGACTCCGATCACCTTGTCCAGAAGACCGGGGGATCCCACGGGACGTAGCTCAGCCTGGCAGAGCGCCGGCTTTGGGAGCCGGAAGTCGCAGGTTCGAATCCTGTCGTCCCGACTTGCACACACCCTGCAACGCGCTAACCCACCAACTCGGGCATCGCACGCTGCTCGCCGACCAGGTAGTGAGGCCGGCCGGCCAGGTCAGTGAACTGTGTCGTCGCCACGTCGATCCCCAATCGCTGGTACAGCGACGCGAAGACCTCGCGAAAGTGCACCGGTCGCTCGTGAGGCTCTTCGCCCAGACGACTGCTCGAACCAATCACCTGCCCGTGGTTCATGCCGCCGCCGGCCAACAACGCTCCGGCAACGTTCGGCCAATGGTCCCGACCCGCGTTGCCGTTGATCTTGGGAGTCCGACCAAACTCGCCCCACGAAACTACCGCCACGTCGTCCAGCAACCCACGCTCGTCGAGATCCGAAATCATCGTCGAGAGACCCAAGTCCAGCAAAGGCAATGCGCCACGTGCCTCGGTGAAGTTGTCCTTGTGCCAGTCCCAGTTGTAGTCGCCCTGCAACATTCGACCGAATGGCCAACGAGAAAACGCGATCGTCACACACCGAGCCCCCGCCTCGATCACGCGACGCGCCAATAGGAACTGGTGCAAATACGTCTTCCCCGTTCGCTCGTTGGGGTACTCGCCCTCCAGACCGTAGCGCCGCTTTACCGATCGATCCTCGCGACTCAAATCCAACGCCTCGGCCAATCGCGCTGACGTCAATACTTCGAAGGCCTGCTTGTGGAACTCGTCGATCCCGTCACTCAGACCGTCAACCTCCACCTGCCGACGGAAACGATCGAAACTCGACAGCAATTGCCGGCGATCACCCAGCCGACGCAGGCTCACTCCGTTGAGACGCAAATTGCGACGGTCCACGGCATCGACTTCGAATCCGGCATGAGCCGAACCGAGGAAACCGGGTTGAGTCGGACCGATCCGCATGATGAAACGTGCGTCCGCGTCGGTCGGTACCAGGTCCACCGCCGGGGACACTCCCGGGACCAATGGACCAAATCGCTTCGACAACACCGAACCCAATGACGGCCAGCCGCCTGTCGGAAAACCGGGGATCACTGGCGACGCAGCCATCTCCTTGTGCGATTCCCAACCGGTGGAACACCAGTGAGTGTTGTGGTCGTTGCGGAATCCATGAAGCGATCGGATCACCGACAACTTGTCCGCGATGCCCGCCAAACCAGGCATCAACTCGCACACGTCCAAACCCGGCACCTTCGTCGCAATCGGAGCCAACTCGCCACGAATCTCCGCCGGAGCCTGCGGCTTCAAATCGTACATGTCCAAATGAGACGGACCGCCAGGCAGGATCACCATGATCACACCCTTGATCGGCCGGTCAGACTTCGACTGAGACTCGGCTCGAAGAATCTCCGGCAACGACAAACCACCCAGCGCCAGACCGCCAATCTGCATGCAACTGCGACGGGTCATCCCGTCGCAATAGCTCGACTCGATCCCTGGTATCGTCAGCATCGATCACCCTCCGCTACCATCAACCACATCAACCACATCAACCAACTCGCTCAACGCATCAATCCACGCCAACCTATCCCAGTCTATCGGAATTCGCAACATCTTCCGACCTGTCATTTTCTCCAGCGAAGAACGCATGTAAACAAATGTACACTCACTGGTCCGGGCGGCCTCTGATACCGAAACAGTCCACGCTCAACTGCGTTGGACGTGATTGAGTCAGCCGGATGACGTACAATCCACACCGCAAGACTCACCAGCCGATTCGGCAGACAGAAAAGAGAGAGCCCCGATGAGCCAAGCCAATCCGACCTCCGACAACTCACGCCGCAAGTTCCTCAAGGTCGCCGGTGCAGCGGCTCTGGTCGGATCAACCTATTCGGGCGCCTACGCGGCTGAGAACAACACGATCCAGGTGGCGTTGGTTGGTGCCGGAGGTCGTGGCACGGGTGCGGCAGCGAACGCCTTGGCCAGCAAGGCTGGCCCAACCCGCCTGGTCGCCATGGCCGACGTCTTCGAAGACCGCCTGTCCAATTCTCACCAGGCCCTCACTACCCGCTACCGCGGCGGTGTCGACGTACCCAAAAGCCGCCAGTTCATAGGCTTCGAAGCCTACCGCGAAGCGATGGACGTGCTCAGTCCCGGCGACATCGTCATCCTGACCACGCCGGCCGCCTTCCGCTGGGTGCAGTTCACCTACGCCATCGAAAAGGGCTTGAACGTCTTCATGGAAAAGCCGATCTCGGTCGACGGACCGGCCAGCCGCCGCATGATCGAGTTGGGCAAGCAGTCGGTCAAGAAGAACCTCAAGGTCGGAGTCGGCCTGATGTGCCGACACTGCAAGGCGCGACAGGAACTGTTTCGTCGCATCCAGGACGGCCAGATCGGCGACATCACCGAGCTCCGAGCCTACCGCATGGCCGGCCCAACCGGTTCGGCAGCCACCGGCAAGGCACCCAAGGGCGCCTCGGACCTGCTCTACCAGATCCGCCGCTTCCACGCATTCCTCTGGCTCTCCGGCGGAGCAGTCAGCGATTTCCTGATCCACAACATCGATGAATGTAGCTGGATGAAGAACGCGTTCCCGATCATGGCCGAAGCCTCCGGAGGCCGTCACTATCGCGGTGATGATATCGACCAGAACTTCGACACCTACTCGATCGAATACACCTACGCCGACGGCACCAAACTGCTCGTCAATGGCCGCACCATCCCCGGATGCAACCAACGCTTCGCCAGCTTCGCCCACGGTACCAAGGGCTCGGCTGTCATCTCGTCCCGAGGACACGCTCCCTCACGAGCACGGATCTACAAGGGATGGAACATGAACAAGGAAAACATCACCTGGAAGTGGGAAGGTCCCGAACCGAACCCGTACCAGGTCGAATGGGACGACTTGCTGACCGCGATTCGACGCGACGAACCCTACAACGAGGTCGAACGAGGTGCCGAAGCGAGCCTGGTGACCGCCATGGGACGTATGGCCGCCCACACCGGACAAATCATCACACGCGATCAAATGCTCAACTGCAAGCACGAGTTCGCACCCAACGTCGACAAACTGACGCTCGATGGACCCTCACCCCTGAAATCCAACCCGGACGGCACCTACCAGGTGCCCATGCCCGGTTTTATCAAGGACCGAGAATACGGCTCACTGGTCTAACCCAAACTCCCTCAGGGACTGGCTCACTCCCCGTCCCGAACAATCCCCTCAACCCGCACCTCAGCCGGCAGCTTCAGGTCCCCCTTCGTCCCCCGCCCGATCCGCGACCCCGCCACCAGGCCCCCTCGACCGCTCCCGGTCCACACCACCGCGTGCTCCATCCGCTTCGGCTCGCGATCGTCGGTCACCGTGCAACCGGTGATCACCGTGTCCTGGCAGTCCTCCAACAGCATCCCGTTGGGTGTGCCATCCAGGATCTGCACACCCGAAACGTTCACCCGGCGGCAGCGGACCAATTCCACCAACGCCTCGCGACGAATCGGTTCGGCGCCAGCAAGCGTATGCTGCCCCGCCTCGGCGTCCTCGATCAACACGCCCGTCAGATTGCAGTTCTGCGAATCGACCAGCCGAATCCCCGTCGCCAGTTCCGTCTTGCGGTAGTCGGGGTTGTGGCCAAAACAGTTGGGCCCGACGACGATGTTCCGAGACGACTCGATCAGCAGGTTGCGATGGTGGCCGCTGTAGATGTGGTTTCCGCTGATCACCACGCCGCGAACACTCGTCAGGTGGATATTCGTCCGCTGACTGCCAATCAGGTTGCCACTGATCGTCCACATCCCCGCCTTGTGATTCACCGTCTCGCGATCCCCGCCCGGGCTGCCAATCATGCGAATATTGGCCCCGTTGGCACTGGCGGTGGCCTGGATCGTGTTGCTGACAATCGTCCCTTCGCGAACACTGCCAGCCACCACGTCGATGTAGATTTCAGCGGTCGGCTCGTCGTCGGCCCCTTCGACTCCATGAGACGCGTTGTTGTTGTACTCGATGTCGTTGCCGGTAATCTGCAGGTTGCGGATCTCGCTATTCTCGATCCGGATCCCACCCAGCCTGCAATAGCTGATGTGGCTGTCGGCAATGATCGACTGGTGCAGGTTCACGCTGTCCAGGTGCACCCCCACGCCGGTGTTGTGATAAAAGTGGCAACCATCGATCAGCAGGTTACGAGCGCCACTGGTGACATGAACGGCCGTGTGAACCTCGCGAATCAACACGCCTGACAACGTCGGCTGCATCACTCCCAGGATCCGAATCCCGTCCGCCTTGGCATGCCGCCCTTCGATCTCGATGTCCCGCACGATCGGCATCCGCTCGTTCTGCCACTCCGCCGGCCGGAATCCGGCCGGGTCGGCTGTACTGGCATGAGTCCCCTTCAAGAAGATGGCCGGGCCGGGTCCGGCCATCAGCAACTTGGCCGTTCCCAGCGACCCGTCAATCCCCGTGCGGCCGACCCGCGACAGGTCGACCTGCAGAGTGCGAGTGATCAGGTAATCGCCTCGAGTCAACTCGACACGGCCGACCCCCTCGTCGATCGCATGCTGAATCGCTTCGGTGTCGTCAGTCTTGCCGTCACCGACGGCTCCAAAATCGCGAACATTTGTCATCGTGGCAGGCTCTTGAAAATCAGTAGAATGGGTCCCACACCCTTTCTACTCGCCACCACCAACCAGCGGCAACACCGAGAGAATGGCCTACGCCGCCGGAGTTTCGCCCAGCTGCTTCAGCAAGTCGCGGATGATCCGCTCGGCCTGGTCCTTTTCGGCAATCCAGCGAGTCTGCATCTGATCCCAGTGTGACTCACCCGATGGGACCTCGGCAATCTGACGCCTGAGTTCCTCTTCCGTTTCACCAATCACTCGCTCACGCTCCACCAACCGCTCACCGTGCTCGACATAGACCTTCTGCTGCTGAGTCACCTGGGCAATGAGCTGCTTCTGAGCGTCCTCGAGATCGGTTCGCTGAGTCTGAAGCGTCTCACGCATCTGACGGTAATGACCCTCGACCGCATCACGTGCCGCCTCCAGCCGTACCGTCGCCACGTCGTCGCCCTCGCGACCCTGTTCGGCTCGGTACGACTCCAACGACTCCTCCACCGCCAACCGCAACTCAAGACTCTCGCGATGACTCCCCTCGAGCTCCTCACGCAATACCTCGATCCGCTGCTTCCGAGACTCCAAGGCCCGTGACTCGGACCTCAAATGCTCACGCAAACCGGAAACCTCCTGCCGCTGTTCCTCTCGAGTCTTCCGCCAGTTCTCGCGAGACGTCGCCAAACGCTGCTGGTGCAGGTTCAGTGACTCCTCGGCCGCTCGAGTCCTTCGCTGCAGACTCGACAAACCCTCCTCGACCAACGCTTCACGCTCCTCAAGCAGTCCCCGGCAATGAGCCAACTGACGACGCAAACCGTCCAGCATCTGCAGGCGACGCTCAAGGTCCGCACGCTGATCCTGAACCTCCTTCCGGAACACCGCCTGATCGACCTCCAGCATGCTGCGGACCTTGGCCAAATGCTCTTGCTGGAACAGGTGACGGTTCTCCATCAACGCCCGTTCCTGCTGGAGCTCACTTCGAGCCGACTCCTGCTCGGCGGCAAACGACCTACCTACCTCCTCGAGTTCTCGCTCCTGACTCCTGCGATTCAGAGCCAATTCCTGCTCCTGACCCGATTCACGCTCCGATCGCTCGGCATCGAATAACCGCACAGCACGATCGTGCTCAGACGTCTTCCTCTCCAACTCCAGCCGCTGACTCTCAACCCGACGCTTCCATTCGTCCTGGTCGCGGTCCAACTGCTTGCGCCGTGCTCGCAGCTCGTCGCCGATCACCCGCTCGGTCACCTCTTCACGCAACTCGTCGCCACGACGTGCCAAATCGGCTTCCAACTGCTTGAGTCGTGCAGAGTGTTCCGCGTCCTGAGTCGCAGCTCGAGCGACCAGTTCCTCCGACCGGACCTCCAACTTGTCACGACGTAAGTCCAGTTCCGACTGGACGTCGGCAGACAAAGATTCCTTGCGAGCCGCCAACTGCTGACAACTCGACTCGATCTCTCGCCCACGCAACGACAACTCCTCGGACCCCTGCTCCAATTGACGCTCCCGTCGCGACAAGTCCTCGGCGCGAGCCTCCAAGGACTCCTGCTCCTGACGAACCGCCAGACGACCGCTGCGACGCTCCTGGTCCAGCTGCGAAAGCTGAGAATTCAGACTGCTCTCGCGACGATCCAACTCGCTGACCTGAGTCTGCAAGTGACCGGCAATCTCGCTGGCCTGCTCCAACAACCGCTGACTCGTACCCGAACCAACGGCCGACTCGGACGCCGATGAAGAGTCCACCGATGAAGCTGGCTGGGAAGCTGGCTGGGAAGCTGGCTGGGAAGCTGGCTGGGAAGCTGGCTGGGAAGCTGGCTCGGGTGTTGTCTCGGCTGGTGGACGGGCAACCGGTTTGGGCTGATCGGTACCTGGCCAACCGGCGATCGGCGACGGACCCTGTGGTCCGGAACCGTGAGTGCCATCGGCGCGAGCCGAACGGGTCGCATCCTGCTCGGGTGTGGAGGGAGAGCCAGGCCGGGAGCCATTCTGGGAATCGAGTGGTGGTCCGGAAGCTGGAGCCGGATCGCTCATCGTGGGAGTCCTTTCCCAAGTGGCACAGACATCCAGGTCGGCCTAGCCAATATGCTGGTCCAGCACCTCGGCAAACTTGGCCTTCTCCGCCACGCCCGTGTAACTCCAGACAACCTCACCGCCTTTGAAAACCAAGACCGTGGGAATGCTGCCGACGTTGTATTTCTGAGCCACATCGCTGGCGTCGTCGACGTTCAACTTGGCCACCGTCGCTCGACCCTCGTAATCGCTCGCCAACTCCTCGACCACCGGAGCCAACATGCGGCAGGGACCACACCATGGAGCCCAGAAATCGACCAGAACCGGAGCCGCATTGCCCAAGACCTCGGTCTCGAAATTCTCGTTCGTGATCTCAAGGATGTTCTCTGCCATCGTTGCCGCTCCTCTGCCGTTCCGCTGGTTGATACGCACGTAAGCTGGGCCCAGGTCGTGGCGGGATGATAGGGGAAATCCAGAAAGAGTGTCAACGCGGAGCACGCCGGCTCAAACAGCGACCCGCCGACTACTCGACCACCACCGGCACCAGCTCAGTCGTCGTGCACGGCACCTGACGCTCGATGTAACGAGGCACCATCTTCGTGCAGGTGACTTCGATCTGACGAGCCACTTGCCGAGCCACTCGCCGGGTCACCGTGTAGGGCACGCGACGTGTGACCCGCACCGGCACCTGACGCGTCCTGGTCTCCCGCACCTGCTTGTACGTCGTCACCGGAACCGTCCGAGTCACCATCTTGGTCTCGTAACGAAGTCGTCGAACCGGCACCTTGCGTGTCTTCGTCTCGACCACCCAGCGGCACGTCTCCACCGGTACCGTCTTCACTTCTTCAGATACCTCGACCCGCTGAACCGTGACCGGCACCTCCTTAGTCTCAACCCGCGTCACGTAACTCGTGCAGGTCACCTCGCCAGTCACCAGGTTCGGGCACCACTCGAGTCGACTCGAGTTGTAGCCCATCGATGACCATCTCAGACCCAACTGACCGCATGGTTTTTGACCCAGCCCCGGCAACATCGGACCGCGGTGGTAGACACTCCGACTCACGTAACGACCCTTGTCTTCGGTCACCGTCCGAGTCGAAGTCACCGGTACCACCGTGCGAACGCACACCGTGCGAGTCACCTGCTCGGTCACCGGACGGTAAACCTTCCGACGGATCTCCCGCTGACTCGTCTCACGCACCAGCCGACGCTCCTGGTACTGACACTCCTGCTCGATCGTCTCCCACACCGGCCGTCGAAACGTCTCGGTGATCTCTCGCTGACTCGTCTCCGATACCGTTCGACACACCTCGTATTTCTGCTCCTGCATCTGCGTCTCACAGACCACCCGGTGCAACGTCACCAGCTGATTCTCATAAACCCTCTCGTACACCGTCCGCGGCACTTTGACCTCGGTCGGCTCGTACACCACTTCGACCACCGTCCGCATCGTCGTCACCGGACGCAGCATGTACGCCATCGACGGACTGCCCGGCCGAGAACAGTGCTTCAAGGGACGAGCACACGTGACCGCCTGCTTCACCCCGGGATCGTAGGGTTTGTCGTCGCCAGCCATGGCCGAAGCCGGTAACAGGATCGACAGGACCAGAACCAAGGAGGTCACCTGCGAGATGATGCGGTCGATCATAGGTCGGTCACTCCTGTTTGTTGCCAACACCGGGCCCCAATGGCACACGGCAGAAGATTCTGTTGACTCCATCATCCGCTCCAGTCGGTACCAGACGCAATAACCAACCAAACCGAAGACCCGCCAATACCCGTAAAGTTGCCCGACATGGTCCGGCTGTAGGGGTTACGATGTGGCCCGGATTCGCCAGAATGGAACTCACACCGCACGACCCCAGGAACTCCTGCCACGTGACCGAACGACCCGACACCGTCGACGCCGCTCAACTGGCCGCCCTGCTCGAAACGCTCACCAGCCAGTTCCCAAACCGGATCTCGACATCCGAGTCGGACCTCGCCGGTCACGCTGCCGATGTGTCCCACCACCAGCCGCGAGCACCTCAGGCCGTCTGCTGGCCGTTGACCACCACGGAAGTCGTCGCGGCGGTCAATGCCTGCCACAAGCACCGCGTGCCGCTGATCCCCTACGGCACCGGCACCGCGGTCGAAGGGGGCGTGGTCGCCGTGTATGGTGGGCTGTGCCTGGACACCAGCCGCATGAACCGGATCCTCGCCGTCCACCCCCGCGACATGGATGCCACCGTCCAGGCCGGTGTCACACACCTGGAACTCAATCGACAACTCTCCGAAACCGAAACCGGACTCTTTTTCCCCGTCGACCCCGGTGCCGATGCCAGCCTCGGAGGCATGGCCGCCACGTCGGCTTCGGGGAGCACCGCCGTCCGCTACGGCACGATGCGAGACCGCGTGCTGGCCGTCGAAGCCGTCATGGCCGATGGCTCGGTCGTTCGCACCGCCGGTCGAGCACGCAAGACCGTCGCCGGCTACGACCTGACCGCTCTGCTCGTCGGATCCGAAGGCACGCTCGGAGTCATCACCGAAGTCACACTCAGACTCGCTCCCGTGCCTCAGGCCGTCTCGGCCGCCGTCTGTGGCTTCGATTCCGTCGAATCCGCTGTCGACGCTGTCATCGATTGCCTCGTCGATGGTATCCCACTGGCCAGGATGGAACTGCTCGATGAGGTCCAGATCGAAGCCGTCAATCACTACTCGGGACTCCAAAACACCATCCAACCCACCGTCTTCTTCGAATTCCACGGCTCCGAAACAGCCGTCGCCGAACAGACCGAAGCCACCCGAGAAATCACCTCGAGACACGGCGGATCCGACTTCCGCTTCGCCACCGACCAGGACGATCGAGACCGACTGTGGCAGGCTCGACACGATAGCTACTATGCCACGCTCGCACTCCGAGACGGCAGCACCGGGTATGTGACCGACGTCTGTGTTCCGGTCACCGCACTCGCCGAAGCTATCACACGGACGAGACGAGAACTCGATCGCACCAACGTCCCATCACCGCTGTTCGGACACGTCGGAGACGGCAACTTTCATGTCGTCTTCCCCATCCAACCCGGTGACCCCGATGAACTCGCCCAGGTGCAACAGATCAGCGATCGCATCGCCGAAATCGCACTCGATCTCGGTGGCACCACCACCGGCGAACACGGCATCGGACTCGGTAAACGACACCTGCTCGAACGCGAACACCCGGCCGGAATCGCCGTCATGAAGACCATCAAACAGGCCCTCGATCCGCTCAATATCCTCAACCCCGGCAAAGTGCTCTAGCACGCCGGTCGCATACCTGGCCGTACTACCCAAGGATCCCGGTCAACGCGTCGGCCTTGACCAGATCGCGTGGCTGATCCAAGTGGTTCAGCACCACCGTGCGAGGATTGATCCCCACGCTGTGGTAAATCGTCGCCAGCAACTCGCGAGGATGTACCGGGTTCGAGATCGGGGCCGACGCCGTCTTGTCACTCTTGCCATGCACGTTGCCACGCTTCACGCCCGCACCGGCCATCACCGCCGTGTAACAGTAAGGCCAGTGGTCGCGGCCGTCGTTGGAGTTCGTGTTGCCCGAAGTCGATACGCCACGCTTCGGACTGCGACCAAACTCGCCCACGGCAATCACCAATGTCTCGTCCAACAACCCCCGCTCGTCCAGATCCGAAATCAGAGTCGACAGGCCCGCATCGAGCATCGGGCTGTTCTGAGTCTTCATCCGCTTCGACAGACCGACGTGGACGTCCCACGAATGGTTGTCCGAATTGGCTACCTTCGGCCAGTTCACCTCCACCACACGAGTCCCCGCCTCGACCAGCCGACGTGCCAATAGACAACTCTGGCCGAACGTGTTCTTCCCATACCGCTCGCGAACATCCTTCGTCTCGGCACCCAGGTCAAATGCGTCCCGAGCACGACCCGACAACACCAGCCCCAATGCCTTGTCGTAATACTCGTTCAAGGCGTACTTCTGCACGGCAACCTCCAGGTCGCCCAGGCCCGCGTTGATCTTGTCACGCAACGACGCCCGACGCTGCAGACGCGCCAAAGGCACCTCCTTGCGCAACTTCAAATCGTCGACGTTGATCTTGTCCATCTTGGCCATGTCCATGTCGCCGCCCGATGGATACAGGTAGTACGGGTCGTGAGCCCGGCCCAGGAACCCAGCCGTTCCCGCCTTGCCGATCACCGAACTTTCCTGCAACGGTCGAGGCATCATCACGTAGGGCAACATCGGCACCGACAACGGCTTCAACTTCGTGATGTTGCAGCCGAAGTTGGGGAAATCCTTCGGACTCGGAGGCTCCAGCTGACCCGACGGCGAAACCTTGTCCGCCGTGTAACCGGTCAACATCATGTAGATCGCCGCCGTGTGATTGAACAATCCGATCGGAGTGTAACTCATCGATCGGATCATCGTGAACTTGTCGTTCTGAGTCGCCAGCTTCGGCATGTTCTCGGTGAATTGAACACCCGGCAACTTCGTGGCGATCGGCTTGAAGACACTCTTGACGTTGTCCGGAACGTCAGGCTTTGGGTCCCACAAATCCAGATGACTCGGACCACCCTGCAAGTACAGCATGATCACATGCTTCGCCTTGCCGAAACCCGGACCGCCGTAACGGGCATCCTCGGCCGCCGTCACATCCTGCAATCGCAACATCTCGGGAAGACTCAGGCCCAACGCCGCCGAACCGCCCACCCTCAAAATGTCGCGACGCGAAACGCCGTCGCACAGATCACGCCCGACATGTCCGGTGATTCCCAGCATCTGGCCTCTCCCCGACGCAGTCACGCGCCGCTACACTGTTCCGACGGATCAAAGTATCGGCATATGTGCCGACCCGACGTCACTATAGCCCCGTTTCCCGAGCACTGTCAATCAGATCATCCCGCCGATACCATGCGGCCATGATCGACCACAGCAAACACCTCACAACCATCCTCCCAATCACCACGTCACTGCTGCTGCTGCTCGTGCCCACTCTGCCAGCCGCCAGCCCCAAGCCGTCACCGGAGCCGCGTTTTCAGTTCCAGGACGGCGATCGCATCGTCCTGATCGGGAACACCCTGGTCGAACGAACCCAGCGATTCGGGCACCTCGAAACCGCACTGCTGGCCCGACTCGCACCACTGAAACTCAGCTTCCGAAACCTCGGCTGGAGCGGAGATACGGTGTTCGCCGAATCCCGAGGCATCTTCGACAACCCCGCCAAAGGCTACCAGCGACTGCTCCAACACGTCGCTCGCCTGAAACCCACCGTGCTGATTCTCGGCTATGGCAGCAACGAATCATTCGACGGCCCAAAGGGGCTTCCCAGGTTTCTCGAACAATACCGCAAACTGATCGCCGACCTGAAATCTCGAAGCGAACCCTCAGCACGCGTCGTGATCCTTACCTTACCCCCGCAGCAACTGCCCGGTCTCCGTCGACTCGACACCACACGTCTCTTCTCGACCAAGACCAAGACCAAGACCAAGACCAAGACCAAGACCAACCGCTCCGCCGAAGCAACACCAGGGTTCTCTCGCTTCTTTATCGATTCGACCGTCGCCCGCAACCGGCAGATCAACCAGTTCAACACCGACCTTGCCAACTTCGCGAGCCACAACCGCCTCGCAGTACTCGATCTCAATGCCCCGTTCCAAAGGCTGCAAAGCCAAAGGCCCTCTGACGTCGAACAACTGCTGTTCACCGTCGACGGACGGGCACTCGACTCGACCGGATACCAGATCCTCGCCTCCGCTGTCATCGACCAACTGTATCCGCTGGGCTCGCTGACGGTTCACCTGGCCGACAATCAGCCTCCACGTGTCACCGGACCACTGGCCATCCAGCGAGCCAGCTACCGTGACGGACGGCTGGTACTGGCCACACGCCCAGGTCGATTCGTACTGCGAGTCCACGGCCTGGCCAAGAAACGTTACACGCTAAAAATCAATCAGCAGGACTTCGGCAACGTCTCCGCCAAAGAACTCTCGGCCGGCATTTCCCCCTCAGTGTCCAATCCTCCAGACGGCCTCGCCAAGCTCCGCGAAGCCGTCATCGCCAAGAATCGCCTCTATTTCCACCGCTGGAGACCGCAGAACACCACCTACCTCTTCGGATTCCGCAAACACGAACAGGGGAACAACGCCAAGGAAATCGCACAGTTCGAGAAACTGGTCGCGAAAAACGAAACCGAAATCAACCGGCTGAAACACCAGGTCCTCAACCGGATCACCATTCAACCGGCCAGATAACCCACGAGAACCGCAGACCCATCATGCCCCACCGCAAGCTCATGTCCGGCGGCCCGTTGCTGGCCGCCGCCCTCCTGCTAACGATCGCCACCCCGGCAATCGCCCAGCGCAACCTCAAGGACATCCCGCCTCCGGATCCCGAGATCGAACGCAAGTCGTTTCAGGTCGCCCCCGGATTCGAAGTCAACCTCTATGCCTCCGACCCCAAGATCGCCAAGCCGATCCAGATGAACTTCGACGCCGCCGGTCGACTCTGGATCGCTAGCTCAGAAACCTACCCCCAGATCAAACCCGGCCAAGTCGCCAACGATCGCATCCTGGTCGTCGAAGACACCAACCAAGACGGCCGAGCCGACAAGACAACCGTCTTTGCCAGCGGACTGCTGATCCCCACCGGAGTCGCTCCCGGCGACAACGGCTGCTATGTCGCCAACTCGACACAACTGCTGCACCTGGGCGATACCGACGGAGACCTCAAAGCCGATACCCGACGCGTCGTCCTCTCGGGCTTCGGAACCGAAGACACTCACCACATCCTTCATACACTCCGCTGGGGACCCGACGGACGCCTGTATCTCAATCAGTCGATCTATATCCACAGCCACATTGAAACCCCCTGGGGCATTCGACGACTCAACGCCGGTGGCATCTGGCGATTCCACCCCGAGACGATGCGATTGAGCGTGCTGGCCCGCGGCTGGGTCAATAGCTGGGGACACCATCACGACCGATTCGGACAGTCGTTTGTGACCGATGGAGCCGGCGGAGACGGCATCAATCACCTGGTGCCCGGTGCCGCATACCGCACCGCTCGAGATGTCCCCAGGATCCTCAGGGGACTCAACCCCGGCAGCCCGAAATACTGCGGCCTGGAAATCCTCAGCGGCAATCACCTGCCCGAGGACTGGCAGGGCGACCTGCTGACGAACGACTTTCGAGCCAACCGGGTCTGCCGGTTCAAGATCACTCCCAGCGGCTCGAGCTACCAGTCGAAACTCATGCCCGACCTGATCCGCACCAAACACATCGCCTTCAGACCCATCGACATCAAGATGGGCCCCGACGGAGCCATCTACATCGCCGACTGGTACAACCCGATCATTCAACACGGCGAAGTCGACTTTCGCGACCCGCGACGCGACCACGTCCACGGCCGAATCTGGCGAATCACCGCCAAGGGACGGCCACTCGTCAAACGCCAGAACCTAACCCACTCCTCGATCACCCAACTCGTCAATAACCTCCAGGCACCCGAACTTTGGGTCCGACGCCAGTCGCGACGCGTACTGCAGGAACGGCCGACCGCCGACCGGCCACTGATTCAAACCGCACTCAACACGCTGCTCAAGACACTCGATCCGCCAGACACCGCAGATGGCAGCGATCCTCAGGGCGAATCGACAGCACTCGAGGTGATCTGGACCTTCCAGGCACTCAACTCACCCGCCCCAAAACTGCTCGAGAGACTGCTGGCTGCCCATGACCCGCGTGTCCGGGCGGCCGCCTGTCGAGTGGCTGCCTACTGGAAAGACCTCGGCGGCAACCATCTGGCCAAGCTTGTTCGTGACCCGAACCCCCAAGTCCGACTCGAAGCCGTCCGAGCCATCGCCCGGCGAGGAACCGACGTCCTGCCCCTGGCCATGACCGCACTGGCCACACCTCGCGACACGTCACTCGACTACGCACTCTGGCTGACCGCCTGGGAACAGCGATCCAATTGGCTCGGCCAGATCCAGCAGGGCAACCCACAGATCGACCCCGATCTCGACGACGCCGGACGGTTGTTTGTCTATTCGAGCATCAAGAACCCGGCTGTCGTCCCGGCCGTGCTGGGCCTGTTGCGACGCGGAGCTCTGAGCGAAACCGACCGAAACCGTGCCGTGGCACTCCTGGCCGACCTCGGCGGACCCGCCCAACTCCGGATTGCCCTGAACATGGCGCTGGACACCACGACCCCCGACCCGCAGGTGGCCAACCTGCTCGATGCACTGGCTCGGACCACAGCCACCCGAAACGTCAAACCGTCCGGCTCGCTTGCCGCCATCGCAGGACTCTTCGAATCCCCATCATTGCCCGTGCAACTGGCCGCCGTCCGATGCGCCGGGCTCTGGAAACTCGAGTCGTTGCGCCCCTCGCTGAAGTCCCTTGCCGACGACAACAACCCAAGCAACTCGCAACTGCGAGCCACCGCGTTGGCCGGACTCGCCGCTCTCGGCGGAGACGCCAGCCGCAAACAACTCTCCCAACTGGCTCTCAGCCTGCCCGATTCCCAGTCCCGCCTACTGGCCGTCGCAGCACTCGTCTCGATCGACCCCAAGGCCGCGGCCGCACTGCTGACCGAAGTCCTTGCCGCCGATGCCAATTCGGGTGATCCCTCGGGAGTCATCGAAGCATTCCTGAGCCGCAAGGACGGGACGGCGGTGCTGACCAATTCGCTCGACGGCAAGACATTGCACCCCGATCACGCCAAGCTCATCCTGAGGACCATCGATGCCTCGGGACGCAAACTGCCCAAGTTGGTCGCAGCTGCACGTACTGCCGGCGGCCTGAAAACCGGGCCCACCAAACTGTCCGCCCAGGACATGAAGACTCTCGTCGCCGATGTCGCGCGGCAGGGAGATCCGCAACGAGGCGAGACGATCTACAGACGCGACAAACTCGGCTGCCTGGCCTGCCATGCGATCGGCGGAGCCGGAGGACGAGTCGGACCCGATCTGGTCAGTCTCGGTGCCAGTGCCCCCCTCGACTACATCGCCAACTCGCTGCTGGATCCCAATAGCAAGGTCAAGGAAAACTACCACTCGCTGGTCGTCGTGACCAAGCAGGGCAAAGTCGTCGCCGGCATCAAGCTCAGACAGACAGACACCGAACTGGTGCTCCGTGACGCCAACGACCGCGAGATCGCCGTGCCACGCAAGTCGATCGACGAACAGGTAGTCGGCACCTCACTGATGCCGGCCGGGTTGATCGAGAACCTGACTCGAGACGAACTGCTCGACCTCGTTGCCTTCCTCTCGGCACTGGGCAAACCTGGCCCCTACGCCGCCAGCCGTCGACCCACCGCACGACGCTGGCGAGTGCTGGCAGACACACAGCCGGCAAGATTCCGGATCAGGCGAACTCGAGACGGCCAGGCGGCCACCGACGATACGGCCTTCACCTGGACACCCCGTTACGCCACTGTCGCAGGACGACTGCCGTTGCAGGACCTGCCAGAATTGGAGATCAGGAACCGGCGACTGAGTGTTGCGAGATGCGAGATCGAGGTGATCGCAGCCGGTGAGGTGACAATCAATGTCGGCGACACCGTCGGCCTGAACGCCTGGCTCGGCACCGAACCGCTGGAACTCAAACCCGTCACCCGACGCAGGCTGACTCAAGGCCGACACCGCCTGACCCTGGTCATCGATCGCAGCCTCCGCACCACACCGCTCGGCATTACCATCGACGAATCCAGCACCAACGCCCGCTTCGTCACCGGCAAGTAGGCCAGGGCCACGCTCGTACCGCCGCAGGCAGTGGTGCCTGTCGCCCTCGCCCTCGCCCTCAAGCACCCCACAGCCTCAAATACCAATCCAACGTAGCCTCGCCGAACTCCGAGGAAGTCCCGAACCACTCGATCGGCATATAAATCACGTCGATAACCGGCCACTGATCGATCAATCGACCTCGGCTGACCTGGTGCATCACCGGCCCGTAACTCAACGGGTACATGACCAGCAACAACGTAAACGCCACTTCCACCAGCCAGATCGAACGGCGAGGCCGTCCGGGAACCGCAACGGTGACACAATCGGTGGATTCGTCAGCCATCAATCGCTCTCAAAGGACTCACTTTCCACTGATCGGCAGATGACGGTGCACGGCTCCGTGCATCGTGTAGAACACGAACCGTGACCCGTCACGCACAAACACGCCACTCGACTTGTTCTCCACCCGTGGACGAAGCGGATTGCCCGAGTACTTGGTCCAACTCTTCAAGTCGTCCGAGACAGCCAGTCCCGAAGACCAAAGCGCCGGAGTCTCCTCGCCACGAGCCGCTCCGTGATACGACGCAAAATACCGGCCCTTGTGACGAAACACCTGGTTGAGCGCCACCAGATCGCGGTCGAACAACTTCGGGCCAGGCTTCAATACCGCCTCGTCACTGACATTGGTCCAGATCAGCATGTCCGTCGACGTCGCCAGCCAAATGCCCGCGTCACGTCGCTCGTAAAACAGATACCACGTGCCATTCTCGTAATACCCGGTCGGAGTCCCATACGGACCCTGCGGAATCGTCTTGCCGTTGGTCAACCGAACGTCGATCGGGCCGCGGCGGGTCCAGCCAATGCCATCGCTCGAGACCAGCAGTTGGGCCACGTCACCCCGGCCTTCGGCGAACATGAAGTACACCGACCCCTGCTTGACCACCATCATGTCTTCGACCCAGTGTGCCTTGTAGATCGGATTGGACTTGTGCCGAGTCCACCTCACGCCGTCGCGACTGCTGGCGTAGCCAAGCATCTTCAGACCCGACCGGGTGCCGTCGTAACCGGTGAACCACATATGCCACAGAGGTCCTTCCCTGAGAATGAAGCCACGTTCGCGGATCTTCACGTCCCAGCGACCCTCACCCCCGGCCACGAAGACCGGCCCGGCCCCAGTCGGTTCAAACGAAACCAGCTCCCGAGGAAACTTCGGCTCATCCGCCCAGCCGATTCCAACAACACACATCAACACCGCCATCACAACCCATCGCACAAGCATCTCCCTTCGAGAGTCTCATCAACTCTCGTAACTGAATTCCCAATATCTCTCGCGTCAACCGTCCCTCGACTCTCCTCACCAACACACCCAAGACTCCGCTTCCACAAAGTTTCAAGTGTAAAGAGTTGACCCCCGGGATGACGAACCCCGGGACAAGCTCTGCTTACAGAACCGCCGCAAGGTCCCACCCGACATCCCCACCTTGCATATTTCCGGGGGCCAGCTCTATTACACTTGATACCTCGAGAACAACATCCGAACCGCCTCTGGACACCGATGCCAAAACCGCTGCCTCTCCTTGTTTCAGCGACACTGGCCATCCTGGCCATTGGCCTGCCACCGCTCGAGGCCTCGGAACGACGCGAGCCACAGGCCGTTGACTACCAGAAGCACGTCAAACCAATCCTCCGGCAACACTGTTGGGCCTGTCACGGGGCATTCAAACAGGAAGCCGGCCTCAGGCTCGATGCGGCTCAGCTGATCCGCAAAGGAAGTGACGACGGACCGGTCGTCGTCGCCGGACAACTCGATCACAGTTCGCTGTGGCAAAAAATTACCGCCCAACTGCCCGACCGCATGCCTCCCGAAGGCAAACCGCTCTCCAAGACAGAACTCGATACGCTCAAGACATGGATCCGACAAGGAGCCAAGTCACCCGTCTCAGAACAACCTCCCGACAATCCGACCGAACACTGGTCCTTCAATCCGATCCGCCGACCAGCCGTTCCCCGGTCCAAAACTCCCGGTAACTGGCCACGTAACCCGATCGATTCGTTCGTCACCGCTCGACACACCGCCGCCAATCTCACGCCGCGACCTCAGGCCAACCGCTCGACATTGCTCCGGCGTGTCGTCCTGGACCTCACCGGACTGCCGCCCACTCGCGACCAACTGCATCGATTCCTCGCCGACACCAAACCCGGTGCCTACCAACGGCTCGTCCAACGGCTCTTGTCGAGTCCTTTATATGGACAACGGTGGGGGCGGCACTGGATGGACGTCTGGCGGTATAGCGACTGGTACGGACGACGCGGGAGCAACGAAATTCGCTATAGCCAGCGGCACATCTGGAGATGGCGAGACTGGATCATCGAATCGCTGAACCAGAACACCGGCTATGACCGGATGCTGTTGGAAATGCTCGCCGCCGACGAGATCGCT
>CAVOEV010000064.1:0-20164 GCA_963694825.1 Planctomycetota bacterium | reverse complement strand
CGAGCGACCCGAGTTTTGGATGTTCAACGGCCATGAGAACGACCGAGCCATTGTTGCTGGGCCTTCTACGGATCCCCCCGAGAGGTGGGAGGGCTTAGGTTGTCGACACTCTGAACTTACAGAAGACCAAAGACACACCTCGAGACCTTTTGCAGGACTCGGGGTTTTTTGTTGTTATGCGACTGCCCTTACAACAGTCCGTCCTTAAGCCGACTCAGTTACTGAAACCCGGCTTCCCCACTGAGACTGGAATCATGACCAGTGACACGATCACGATCTTCGACACGACACTTCGCGACGGTGAGCAGTCGCCTGGTTGCAGCATGAACACGGCCGAGAAGCTCGAGGTGGCTCATGCGTTGGTCGAATTGGGTGTGGACGTGATCGAAGCCGGATTTCCGATCGCGTCGCCCGGCGACTTCGAAGCCGTCCAGGAGGTGTCTCGGACCTACGGCGACCGGGCGACAATTTGTGCGTTGGCCAGGTGTCGTGTCGACGACATTGATCGGGCGTGGTCGTCATTGGAGGACGCCGAACGGCGTCGGCTGCACGTGTTTTTGGCGACCAGCTCGATTCACCGAGAGTTCAAGCTGAAGATGGACAAGTCTCAGATCGTGGAAACGGCGGTGGAGATGGTGAAACGAGCAGCGGAGTATTGTGACGACATCGAGTTTTCTCCAGAAGACGCCGCTCGTACCGAACTCGATTTTCTCTGCGAGGTCGTCGAAAAGACCATCGACGCCGGTGCCACGACGATCAACATTCCCGACACGGTCGGCTACGCCACTCCCGCCCAGTTTGGTTCGGTTTTCCAGCACTTGAAGGACAATGTACCGAACATCGAGAAGGTGATCCTGAGTGCTCATTGCCACAACGACCTGGGACTGGCGGTGGCCAACAGCCTGGCGGCGGTTGCCCAGGGAGCTCGACAAATCGAATGCACAATCAACGGGTTGGGAGAGCGAGCTGGCAACGCGGCGCTCGAGGAGATCGTGATGGCGATCGCCACACGAGGTGACGCGTTCGGGTGCAGTACCGGAGTCAAGACCAGCAAGTTGTTCCCGACCAGTCGGCTGGTGTCGAGTATCACGGGGATGAAGGTGCAACGGAACAAGGCGATTGTCGGCCAGAACGCATTCGCTCACGAGGCCGGCATCCACCAGCACGGCATGCTGCAGGAACGGACCACCTACGAGATCATGCGGCCCGAGGATGTGGGATTCATCGGCACCAACCTGGTGCTTGGCAAGCACAGCGGCCGACATGCCTTCCGCGACCGAGTCGTTCAGTTGGGCTACACTCTCGACGACTCCGTGTTTCAAACTGTCTTTGACGACTTCATCACTCTGGCGGACAAGAAGAAGGAAATCTACGACTCGGACATAGCGGCACTGGTCGACAATCGGATTAATAGCGGTACGGATCACTGGACCCTGGTCAGCTTGCACACATCGGCAGGGACGGACACAATTCCGACTGCCACGATTGAATTGCAGGACGACCAGGAAACAGTGTGCCGTGACGCGGCGACGGGTGACGGTCCGATCGACGCTGTGTTCCTCACCCTGGAGAGATTGACCGGGATCGACGCCAAGCTCGAGGAGTACGAAGTTCGCAGCGTTTCGAAGGGAAAGGACGCTCAGGGCGAGGTGCTCGTGGAAATCGTGGTTGGCGGGCGGCACTATCATGGCAAGGGTGTCAGTACGGATATCATCGAGGCGAGTGCACGTTCGTATCTCAAGGCGCTCAACAAGGTGATCGCCGATTCACTCACACAAGCCGGCGACGACTGACAGGCAACTGCGAAAAGGTCCTATAAAGCATGTCGAGTCGACGCCTGATCTGGGTCCTACCGGTTGCTGCGGTGTTGCTATGTGCCGCAACAGTTTGGGAAAGCAACCAAAGCGGTGGCAGGCAAGTCTCCAATCGACCTGTTGCGGCAGGCGGCCTTCGGGCTGTCGCACCGGACCTGCAATTCGAACTCTACGACTCGAAAAATCGAACCGTGCGACTGGCCAGATACCTCGGTCGGCATCGGATTGACCTGGTGTTTCTTGCCAATGGCGTTTCGGTCGCCGACGAGCCGATTGTGGACAGGTTGCTGCAGAAGCCTGTGGGCAACGCGGCATCGGATCTGGACATTCTACTGATCGTCGTCCAGCAGCTGCCTCAGACGATACGCAACGACCTGGCCAAGCGAGACGACCCCGATGGGTCCACACTGCTGGCCCTGTCGGACCTCGGTGGTCGCCGTGGCCAGTTGCCCGGTGAAGCGGCACGTGCCTGGGGGGTGTTGAACGCTGAAGGGCAAGTCGAGCGGACCAGCTGGTTTACGATCGACCGGGCGGGGCGGGTCCGGTGGGCGAAAGCCAATCCGGTCACCGAGTCGGCTGGTGTGGTCGAGGAGAATTGAGTCATGACCGAGCCGAATCGAGTGGAAACGGGCGATGAACTTTCTGGGACATCCGGAGCGTGGGTGGTGCTCGGGTTGCTGGTGTTCGGCTGCCTGTTGATCGGCGTACTCTGGTTCTACACCGTGCTGCACACTGGCCCGTTTCAGGAATTGCGTAACGCGATTGATTCGGAATTTCCGGACTCGTCGCCGCAGGTTGAAGGCGGTCAGAGGAAGATCCACAAGGGGAGCCCCAAGATACTCAGAATCACGCTTCGGGTTCATGAGGATCCACGTCACGACGACCAGCGGGTCGGCGAGATGGTCGAGCGACTGGTGTCACTTGCCGAGCAGCACCACGGATTGGGCGGATACGAGATTCTGGACGTCTACCTGGTCTGGTTTCGTCCCGAGAACAAAGCCGTATCGCGTCACGAGGAACGTGAGGTGCGATTGCTGATCGAAGCCGGGCAGGTGGCGCCGAGTGGCAATTAGTTGGCCGATTGGAACCCGAGCGACTCGAGTTGATCTCGGATCGCCGGGTCGTCGAGCAAGGCTCGTAGGGCCTGGACTGCTGGACGCTGATTTCTCTGTAAGGGGATGACCAGGTCGTACTGTTCGGGCTGGATGGGCAGGAAACCAAGTCCATACATGTCGGCCACCGGAGCGATCCCGATTCCCCAGTCGGCTCGCTGCTGTTCGATGGCAGCGGCGACGGCGTTGTGCGATTTCACCTGCATGGCGAATCCCGGCGGCCGGGCTCCATCGAGCAATCGATCGATCACGACCCGTGTGCCACTGCCTGCATTCCGATTGACCATACGAAGCGAAGCGTCGTCGATCGCCTTTTCCAAGGCGATTTCCCATGATTGGACATCAAAACGCGAGTCGTCGGAACGAAACACCAGCCCCTGCATCCGTTGATAGCCGTCGAGCAGCAGCATGTCATCGCCAAGAAACGGTCGGTTGTAGAGCCCGGTTGCGGAGTCGAGCAGGTGGATGCCAGCGACGTCGCATTCACTGCGTCTGGCAGCGGCCAAGCCGCCGGAACTACCTACGTAGAGCGATTTGACCGCAAAACCTTGTCGTTGCAGTTCTCCCAACAGAAAATCCAGCCCAACACAATGGCTGCCAATCACCACCAGGTCTGCCACACTCAGCCGGCGTCCGAGCAGTTGTACGCGAACCGGGCTGCCGGCTTCCAGGTACTCGGTTTGCGAAGGAATGGTCAGAAACCCATCGGCGCCACTGAAGGTTGTGACCGAACCGGACCCCTTTCCCATCGGGTAGGCCGCCAATCCGTCGTCGCCGGGTGCCAGGTTCACCAGCAGGTATTCAGTTCGCCCCCGTTCCGAGTTGACCCTCATCGGCAATGTCGCCGCTTGGTGGTCCGGGTGCTGAGCCAATCGGCCGGCCAGTCGACAGATGAGCGGTGCCACAAATTCGTGAAACGTGAAGACGGCACTGGTGGGGAATCCGGGCAGTATCACGACCGGAGTGCTGCCGGTAACGGCCAGGCAGATGGGCTTCCCCGGCTTCAGCGCCACACCGTGAGCCACGATACCCGGCGGCGGCAGTTGGCTGACAACGTGGTAGGAGAGGTCGCCGGCGCCCTTTGAGGTGCCACCCGAGAGCACGACAATGTCCTGCTTCAGAGCTTCGTTGATCGCGTCACGGAGCACTTCCAGGTTGTCGCCGAAGCAGCCCAGCACCACAGGTTCGCCGCCTAGTTCCTCGACGGCCGCAGCAAGAATTGCGGCGTTGGAATCGTAGACGCCGCCATGAGTCATCGGGTCGCCCGGAGCGATGATCTCGTCTCCGGTCGAGATGATGGCGACACGTGGTTTGCGGACAACCGACGTGCTGCTGCATCCGATCGCTGCCAGGACTCCGATCTCACGCGACGTCAACAGCTGACCGCTGCGAAGTACGGTTTCTCCCCGAGCGATGTCGGTGCCAGCAAACGTGACCCGGGCGCCCGGTGCCACCGGTTGTTCGACCAGTAAACCGTCACGCTCATCGACTCGAGTGTGTTCGACCATCACCACGGCATCGGCACCCCTTGGCACGACGGCTCCGGTCGCGATCGTCGTTGCCGTACCGGCGGTGACTTCGATGGCAGCCTGCAGTCCTGGTGCGAGTACTTCGTCGTTGAGCAGCAACCGTCGAGGCTGTTCCTCCATCGCCCCGGACGTATCGGCCGCCTGGACGGCGAAACCGTCGACATTGGATCGGTCGAAACCGGGAACGTCGACTTCGGCCAAAACATCGTCGGCCAGAACGCGACCGAGTCCCTTGGCCAACGAAACGAGTTCCGAAGGTAGCGGAGCCAGATCCAGGTGCTCGTGGAACCGCTGTTCCGCGGTGTCGCGGTCCATGACTTCCAGGAACTGCTGTTGACGCGCTGCCTGGATCGTTTCGGGTGACGGTTTTCCGGACATCAGGGATCACCGGGTCCGCGATCACAGTGGTCGTAGCGCCATGCCTGGATCCGACTTCCCGAGGCGTAGCCTTCCAACTCGGCGGGCACCATGACGAAACCGTCGGCTCGAGTCGTGGACGAGAGGATTGAGGCTCCGCTGATCGCCAGGGGTAAGATGTTTGGGGGTGAGTTGTCATCTATTGCGACTCGGCAGTAGTCGAGCCGACCGATGTCCGACGAAATCCGTTCCGAAAGCACGCCGTTAATCGGCCTGTACGGCCAATCGACGCCCCGTCCTCCCTGTTTCCGGATCGCCAGTCCGGCAAAGACGTCATAGGCACACAGGCACGACACCGGATTGCCTGGCAGCAAGAAGACCAGGGCCGAGCCGACCCGGCCGACGCCGCTGGGACTCGACGGTCTCATCGCCACTCCGTGAAACGTCAGTTCGCCCAGTTCCGCAACCAGAGTCGGTGCATGATCCTCGCTTCCAACGCTGGACCCGCCCGAAACCAAGATGATATCCGCCTTGGGGCGAGTCAGCATTTCGGAGATGGCCGAACGTTGATCGGCAACAAACTCGACCGGCGGCGCTGTCTCCAGCAGACCGCCATCTCGCTGGACCAGAGCCGCCAGCATCAGGGAATTGGACTCGAAAATCTGCCCGTCGCGACGGCTTTCCCCTGGCGCCACCAGTTCGTCTCCGGTAATCAACAGCCGCACGCGTGGTTGGCGATAGACATCGATCCGATCGAGGCCAAGCGAACCGATCAGGGCGACGTCCTGAGGTCTGAGTTGGCGGCCGGTTTCCAGCAGTCGTTGGCCGACCGAGACATCTTCTCCGCGCCGGCCGATATGCCGTCCTTCGGGGACCGGCCGAGTGATTTCGACACGTCCGTCGGCCTCGTTGGCGTGCTCGGCCGGGACAACACACGTGGCTCCGTCCGGGACTGGCGCACCGGTCATGATCCGGATGGCGGTACTGGCTTCGATTGAGCCCGAGAACCCGGCACCGGGCAACGACTCACCGACGATCGAAAATGCAAGTGGGTTGTAGAGACTGGCTCCGTGAGTGGCGGCTGCCTGGACGGCGTATCCGTCCATGGCGGACCGGTCGAAGGATGGGACATCGATGGGGGCGTCAATCGGGTGGCTCAACACACGTCCACTGAGTTCGCCGATTGGAACCGATTCAGTACCGAGTGGTTCAGCCTGGTGGCCCAGCCAATCGAGAACCTCGCTGACAACAGCTCGTTCGGAGAACCCCGTCATACGGACGTCGCGCACGTTGCCGGGTGGTCGAGAAGGGTGGGAGGGAGTGTTCACGAGTCGAGCGAATCGTTCGGGGCAGGGGGTGTGAAGCCGGCGTCCAGGAGTGCCTGCTGGTAATCGGCTGGTGTGTTGAGGTTTCGGAACGAGCTGAGTTCGGGGTCGACCTCGCGGAGACTCTCTACGTCGATCTCGTTGGCTTGGACGTGTTCGAGCAATTCGAGTGGACGTCTGACGCCTGAGGTCAGCAAGCCGTCGAGCGTCGAGACCAATGCCGTGCGGTAGACCGCTGCCAGCGGGTGATGGTAATCGCCGTCTCGCGGGATTGCCAGATCTGCGGTTCCGAGTCGCAAAACCATTTCGTCGATCAACGAGGGAAGCAGAAACGGTGCGTCGCAGGAGGTCGCGAATGCGGCGTCGGTGTGTGCTTCCAATGCGGTCAGGCCGGCATGGAGGCCCGCCAGGGGGCCGGAATCCTGATGTATGTCGTGAGTGACAAGTGTGCCGGGCGGCAGGATGGGCAGGGCCTGGTTGGCAGCCGCGACAACGACGACGGGAGATACTGTCGCCGATACGATTTCGAGTATCCGTTCGAGCATCGTCTGAGGCCCAAACGGTAATGCCGACTTGGCGGATCCCATGCGGCGACTGTGCCCACCGCACAACACGATCCCGCCAACACGAAGGGCAGCGGGAGGATCCGAATCAATCTGCATCCCCGAATTATAGAGGTAGTTGGCGACGAAGGAACCACGACCGGGGTTGAACGCGTTTCGTTGCTTGACCTAAACTCGGTTCATGGCAATCGAACCGTGGTATCAGGACGGCCTGTGCTTCGAATGCACGCAGTGTGGCAATTGCTGTACCGGGGCACCGGGAGTGGTCTGGGTCGACGATGATGACATTCGGCGAATTGCCGAGTACCGCGGGAATGGCGAAGGCGAAGTCCGAGTGATGCACACTCGGCCGTACGCCGGGCGGACGTCGTTGCAGGAGTTTGCCAACGGAGACTGCACGTTCTTCAACTCGCAGTCGCGTCGCTGCTCCATCTATCCGGTCCGACCGCAACAGTGCCGAAACTGGCCGTTTTGGACGTCGCATCTCAAATCACCCGAGACGTGGACACAGGTTCAACAACATTGCCCAGGGATCGGAAGCGGACCGACAATTGACGTCGAGACGATCGAATCAATGATTTCAGAGGTCGATCTTTGACAAACCGGACTACGAAGCCTGCCCGGGTTGGTAAAATGTGCCGATTCTAGTGGTCGAGACGGTTGCGACGGTCCGATAAATACAACGTGGGTTGCTGAAGCCATGACGGACCGTCTTGACATGAAATCGAGTTTAGAAGTACGGTTAAGTCTGCTTCAGGACAGTAGATACATCAAACCGCTTGAAATGGCGGTTTTGTTGAATTGGCAGGCCAGACCGTGACCAAGAAAGATATCGTCAAGACGATTGCCGCCGATGCGGATCTAACGCAATTGAAGGTCAAGGAGATTGTTCAGCGCACATTCGACGAGATCATCGCGACGCTAATTCGGGACGGCAATATCGAGCTCCGTAATTTCGGAGTTTTCAAGGTTACGAAACGTGCCGCTCGACCGGCACGCAACCCTCGGACCAGTGAAACCGTCAACGTCCCTGCCAAATGTGTTGTGACGTTCAAACCGGGGAAAGAGATGGCCGAACGGATCCGGCAACTTGTCGATGTTCCATTCAAACTCGGCCTGGCAGCAGACTCGACCGACTCCCCGAAAAGCTCAACCCCAGGTCAGCCCACATCCTCAACAGAATTCACTCCCTCGCCATCGAGCCTATCTAGTACACAGGTTCAACCGATCAGTCCTCCAGGCGTGCCGTCGGCTTCGCCTGCCATCGAAACAGAATCCTCCCGATCTCATCGCACCGGCGAATAATCTCTCACCTCGATTTGCCGTCGCGGCTCCTCTCTACTCACCTGCGTTCTCCACCACTCCCAAAACATACAGTGGCTGATCCGCACGATCTGAAGGTCGTGACGTTTCATCCAACGTCCATTGAACTGTTGCATCCATGGAGGGATGTCCAATGCGTAAGAAGATGTTGTCGAGTATTTTTGTGGTTGCGATGTCGGTCGGGTGCATTATCCCGATTTACGATTCGTCGCAAGACATTCGCACCAAGCAGCTGATCTTCGTCTCCGAGGGTCTGCGTCACATTCCGCGGATCTGGGAACGGATCTGGGGTCTGGAGATGCCCGACCTGGCAACTCCATTCCGGACTCACGGCGGCGTCATCTAACGTCTGCCTGGTGTCTGTCGGGTTGGGAGCAACCGTTGCCGCTGCGCGAGGCGCCGACTAGTATGGCCCGCGTGCCCCAGCTCGCCGTCGCTCTGAACCGTCTGCGCCTGTCCAACCCGATCCTGGTGGCATCGGGCACGTTTGGTTATGCGCGTGAGATGGAAGCTTTCGCGAGTTTTGATCGTTTGGGTGGGGTGATCCCCAAGACGATCACGCTGGAGCCGCGGATAGGAAATTCACCGCCTCGGACAGTCGAGACGACTTCTGGCCTGCTGAATTCGATTGGATTGGACAACGACGGCCTGGAGTCATTTGTCGATATTCACCTGCCGTACCTGTCCGAGCTGCCGACGTCAGTCATCGCGAACATAGCTGGTCACGACGTCAGTGAATTCGAATCGATGGCATCGGTACTGGAATCGACCGAAGGATTGGCGGGAATTGAGTTGAACATTTCGTGTCCCAACGTCAGCGGTGGCGTGGACTTCGGGACCAATCCCGAATTGGCGGCCGATGTTGTGTCACGAGTCCGCAGCGTGACATCCTTGCCGGTGATCGCCAAATTGACTCCGAACGTGACGGACATCACAGCGGTGGCACAGGCAGTCGCCTCTGCCGGTGCGGACGCCGTGTCGCTGGTCAACACCTACCAGGGCATGGCGATCGACTGGGAACGCCGCCGACCCGTCCTGGGAAACGTCACCGGTGGCCTGAGCGGCCCGGCGATCAAGCCCTTGGCGTTGTGTGCTGTCTGGAAGGTGTCACAAGCCGTGGAGATCCCGATCATTGGCATCGGCGGCATCGCCTGTCTCGACGACGTGATGCAGTTCCTGGTGGCCGGTGCCACGGCCGTACAGATTGGCACGGCGAATTTCTACGATCCGGGGCTCGCCAACAGATTGGTGGATCAGCTTGAAGCGTGCCTGGTTGAATTGAAGCTCGATTCGGTGACCGACATCGTGGGCACGCTCGACTCAACACCACTTGCCACCACAGGCCATTGACCCGAGGCAGACTGGAAAAAACAGATGCGAGTCTTATCCGGGATCCAGCCGACGGGCCGTTTTCACTGGGGCAACTACTTCGGCGCCATTTGCCAATACATTTCCTTGCAGGACAACGACCAGGCGTTCTACTTCATTGCCGACCTGCACGCGTTAACCACGATCCGCGATGCCGAACGGCTACGTTCGCTGACGCGCGACGCCGCACTCGACTTGCTCGCTCTCGGCCTCGACCCGAACAAGGCCACCCTGTTTCGGCAGTCGGATGTTCCCGAGGTGTCGGAATTGACGTGGTTGTTGCTGACGGTCACCAACCTGAGTTGGCTGGAGAAGTGCCATGCGTACAAGGACAAAAAGGAGCGAGGTGTCACAGCCGACGCTGGCCTGTTCACATACCCCGTGCTGATGGCGTCCGACATCCTGGTCTACGACAGCGAGATTGTGCCGGTCGGAGTCGACCAAGTGCAGCATATCGAAGTCACTCGTGACATCGCCGAACGATTCAATTCGATCTATGGCGAGGTATTTGTGTTGCCCGAGGCCCGTGTGCTCGATTCGAGTGCCAAGGTTCCGGGTACCGACGGCGAAAAAATGTCCAAGAGTTATGGGAACGTGATCGAGTTGTTCGAACCGGCCAAACTGGTCCGCAAGAAAGTGATGTCGATCAAGACTGACTCGACTCCGATCGAAGCCCCCAAGGACCCGAACTGCTGTTGCGTGTTCGACCTTTTCAAGCTGTTCGCTAGTCCCGAACAGGCCGAACAACTCGCTTCGCAGTACCGTGCCGGCGGACTCGGTTATGGAGACGCCAAGCAGGCGTTGTTCGAGTTGTCGCAGGATTACTTTGCCCAGGCACACGAGCGTCGAAAGGATCTGGAATCTCGGGAAGGGCGGCTTGAGGAGATCTTGCAGGCTGGTGCGGTTCGCGCACGAAAAAAGGCAGCCGAAGTGCTCGGTCGTGCCCGAGCGGCCTGCGGGCTGTGACCCGTACCAACCCTACGAGTAACCCCCTGTCCGCAACCCCCTGCGCCGCAACCCGGATTGGACGACTCGACATGGCATGCCTATGCTGTGCACCTGTCGGCCACCAACGGCCAGACCGTGTCAGGGCGATGCGAGCACTTCGTGGCAACCACGGATGATAGACCAAAATAGGAGACGCGTTGGTGATGCTGGGCCTGGGGACTGACATTGTCGAGATTGTCCGCATCGGCGAGATGATCGAACGGCACGGCGAGTTGTTTCTCCAACGGGTCTACACCGAAAAGGAAGTGGCCTATTGCCAGAAACGAGCGTCCAGTTACCAGCATTTCGCCGGCCGTTGGGCGGCTAAGGAAGCCGTCCTGAAAGCTTTGGGGACCGGATGGGCCAAGGGGATCGCTTGGCGAGATGTCGAGATCGTGACGCTCCCCAGTGGCCAGCCTCGAGTGCTTGTCCACGGAGCAGTCCAAGAACTCTCGGAACAGGCAGGCATCACGGGCTACCTGCTCAGTATCTCGCATTGCCGCAGCCATGCTACGGCCACCGCCGTGGCACTCGGAGCGGAAACGCCGGCCAATCCTCCGCTCGACGGGAACGCATGATGCCCAGGCAACTGGCAGACTGGCTGATCGAATCCACATCCACGATTGTGTTCACCGGGGCCGGGATCAGTACCGAGAGTGGGATTCCGGACTTTCGATCTCCCGGTGGCATCTGGGAACACAATCAACCGGTCGATTTCAACGATTTTGTTACAAGTGAAGATTCCAGGATCGAGTACTGGCGTCAGAAGAGTGAGGCTCACAGCGAATACTTCGATGCCCAGCCGAACGTAGGACACGAGATCCTGGCTCGATGGGAGTCCCAACATCATCTCGACGGACTGATCACTCAGAACATCGACGGTTTGCATCAGGCGGCGGGCAGTCACAAGGTGCTCGAAATCCATGGGACAGCCCGTGAGGTCAGTTGTCTGGAATGTGGGAAGCGGGATTCGGCCACCGGGCCAGTCGCCGAGTTTCTCGAGACGGGGGTTCCTCCAATTTGCTCCAACTGCAACGGTTGGTTGAAGCATGCCACCATCTCGTTCGGCCAGATGCTCGACACCACTGTGCTCGAGCAATGTGCCGAGTGGGCTCGGTCTTGCGACCTGTTCGTGGCAATGGGGTCGTCGCTGGTCGTCCATCCGGCTGCCAGTCTTCCCGAGATGGCCAAGGCTCACGGTGCCAGACTGGTGATCATCAATCGCGACCCGACGCCCTGCGATTCGATGGCAGACCTCGCCATCCAGGGAAGTCTCGGCGAATCGCTGAAAGACGTCGACGACTGTCTCGAAACTCTCCGGAACCAATGACCAACACTGGTCGTCTGCCCCCTCGAGATCTCTCTCGTCACAGACCCTTGAATCGGCTACCGTCCCGCTGCCGTAATCTCCTCGACCGAGGTGCCCCGGGTGCGGGTTGTCGTCTTCTCTTTGGTACTCCTGCTGCTGTCGTCGACCGACGCAATCTGGGGATCCATTGCAGTCCGTCCCGAGCAGGACGACGCGAATCTGCATGCCGTTGCACGAGTCGGCACGCGGCTGGCCTGGGTGGTCGGCGACCGTGGTCTGGCCTGGTCATCGCAGGATTCCGGTCGAACGTGGGAACCGCTCCGACTGCCAGGCCACATCGCCTGCCGCAGCGTCTGTTTTCTGTCGGACCGGGTCGGCTGGATTGCTGGCAACGACGAGCGTCCCGGCCACGGTCATGGCGTCGTACTGGCCACTCGAGACGGCGGCGGCACGTGGAAGTCGATCGCTTCGCCCTTGATACGCATCAGTCACCTGCATTTTTTTGATCTCGATCATGGCATCCTGGTTGGTGAAGGGGGTGACGGGTGTCCTAGCGGAGTGGTGATAACGACCGACGGTGGTTCCAGTTGGCAGACGGTCGCGGGCCATCGTAGTCACGACTGGCGAGCGGCGGCGTTTTCGTCGCTGGACTACGGAGTCGTTGCAGGCGGGGGACTCAGGCAGGGACAACTGGCCGACGGTGCGTTGCTCGAAGACGATCCGAATCCTCAGGGTCGCCGTGCCTGGTGGGGAGCGGCATTGGGAGTCAACGTGGCCGAGCGGGTCGAGGGCACAGGCTGGCTGGTTGGCGACGCGGCCGCCGTGCTGATCCGCCCCCCTGGAACGACCACTTGGCAGACGCCACCGACGCCTCTACCGGTTGGTCTCAGCGATGCGATGACATTCCGATGCGTCGCCGCAGTCGGACAGGAAGCCTGGCTCGCCGGCTCGCCCGGATCGGTCATTTGGTACACCCCGGACGGAGGACGCAGCTGGGAACGGCAGACCACAGGCCAGTCGTTGCCGCTGTATGCGATCTCGATGAGTCCGACTGGTGTCGGGTTGGCCGTGGGGGCCCTGGGCGTGATCATTCGCACCACCGACCGAGGCCGTCACTGGCAGGTCGTGCGGGGCGCAGGGCGCCGACTGGCGATGTTGGTGATTCATGTGACCACCGCGACACTGCCCTTGGGCATCCTGGCTCGCGACAGCTGGGAGCTGGGATACCGTTCCGCAGGCGTCGTTGTCACGGCGTCCACCGGACAGTGGCGACGGGCAGATCGCACGGTGCGTGCACTGGGCGGCCAGGGAGTTGAAGCCGGTTGGCGACTGGGGCTCGACAAACCCGAATTGACTCGCAACGCCAACCAGCTCGAACGATCCTGGCAGTCTGCGGCCGAAGGACGGCTGGACGAATGGCTGGTCGGCCGCTTTGCCGGATTGATTCGCACTTGGCGGCCGAGTGTGGTGATCTGTGACGCCGCCGATCCCGACGACCGAGCGGCCCAACTTGTCCACGCGGCGATCGGAAAAGCGACCAGTTACGCCGCCGACCCCACCCGCTTGGCAGTCCGCTCGTCATTGTGTGGACTCACGCCATGGACCGTTCGACGCCGATTGGAACGCACCCACGGCGACGTGGCCGCGGCTGTCCGAGTCGATTCGCAGACGGCGCTCAGTCGACGTGGCGAGGTGGTTGGAACTCTGGTACATCGCAGTCTGCTCGGACGCACTCAGGACGACATGCTCGACTGGCAGGGTGACCGACTGAAGCGGTTGGAGGGGAGTGGTCGAGCCAATGGCGATTCGGCCTGCCAGGGCCTTGGGCTCGCCCAGGGCTCGGCCGCACGACGAACGCTTGCCGAACCCGACGCCCTAGCCGTGGCACAGGCCGAATCCCATCGGCGTCGAACCCGGGCCATCGATGCCTGGATCAGAATGGCGGAATCCGGGGCGCGGCCACTGACGGGCCTGGGGGCCGAGCTGGCTCCGCTCCTGCAGGCCATGTCCCCGGAACGGGCCGGTTGGCATCTCTGGCGACTGGCACGCCGGTTTCAAGAGTCAGGCAGACTGTCGATTTCCGAAGTCCTGCTCAACGAACTGATCCAGGCGTATCCCGACCACGAGGCCGCATTGGCTGCGACACGCAGCCTGCTGGCCAGTACGGTCAGTCGCGAACGTCGCTGGCAGCGGATCAGGCATGCCGTGAACCAGGAGACGCTCGTGGCTCCGCGTCCAAGTGTCTCTGGCAGAGGCGTGGAATTGGCCGGATCTGAAATGATCTCGAGGACGCGGAGGCGGCCACTGGCGATTGCCGGAAAAACTGACTGGCAGTCCGAGATGACCGCTGCGGAGGTCGCACAAGCTATCCGGTTGGCCCGAAAACTGAAACAACACGCCACGCCTGCCTACGAGGCTGGCTCGACGCAATTGACACTCGCCGCACTGTTCCGGTCCCGAGGCTCTCATCGAACTGCCGACTCCTGCTATCGCCGGTTGGCTGGTCGCTCCGGCCCGTGGCGAACGACCGCTATCCAGGAAACGTGGCTGGCCAACCGTAGCGGTAACCCACCCGTCGATTCGGTCCTCTGCCAATCCGTAACAAATCGGCCGATTCTCGATGGAGTGATCTCGGACACCTGTTGGGAAACTGTGCCAGAAATGCGACTACGGAGTGCCCGGCGAACCGTGTCCACCTTTGGAAGCGGTTTTGTCGTGACCACCTGCGACCACGAGTACCTGTACCTGGCCGCTCGCCTGGAACGCGCGACCACAACGAGTCCGGAACTCGCCACGGCACGGACATTTGATGCCGATCACACCGGGTTTGACCGAATCACCATCTTCCTGGACACCGACCGGGACTACCAGGTCGGTTACGAGATCACGATCGACGAGCGAGGCGAGGTGAGCGAGAGTTGCGGTGGGGATCCGTCGTGGAACCCTCGACTTTTCGTCGCCATCGACAGCGACCAAACGGCCTGGCGTTTCGAGTTGGCGATCCACTGGTCGGAATTGGTGAGAGAGCGACCGCCAGCAGGGTCACACTGGGGTCTGCGACTGGTGCGAACGATTCCTGCAGTCGGCTGGCAGGGATGGGGTGGCACGTACGACCAGCGTGGTGCACCGGTGATTGGGGCAGGCTTCCTGACGTTTTCGGGCGACCGAAGGGTCAGGCGGCGGGCTGGAATTGGAACGGTCGTCGGTCCCTGAATCCTCTTCAAAGCGTGGCACACATGGGTCGATTGGTCGGGATGGACGAAGCTGGTTACGGGCCCAATCTTGGTCCGCTGGTCGTCGCCGCCACCTGCTGGGACACTCCGGGAGAACCCGCGGAGTTTGATGGCTGGATCAAGTTTGAGACAGTACTCGGACAACCTCCCGTCGATGGTTCGCGGATCGCCGTTGGCGATTCGAAAAAGGTGTATCAGCCAGGTGGTTCTCTGAAACGCCTCGAAACGACCGTCCTGGCGTTTCTGCAGCTATGCGGGCTGCAACCTCGCACTCTCGGCGAACTCTGCCAAGTACTCGGCGGACAGCCGCACTGCGTCCTGGAAAACGTCCCCTGGTTTGCTGCGGATGACGTGTCTTTGCCTACGGCGGCGAGCAACGATGTGGTCGAGCGTTTTGCCACGCGGTGGCGGTGCGTGTGCGAGCAGCTTGAAATCGCACCGCCATCCGCAGGTGTCACCGTGTTGACGGCCGCGGTGTACAATCGGGCGGTTGCCGAAACTGACAACAAGGCCATCGTGCTGTCGCAAAGCAGCCTGGGCCTGCTGGCGACGCTGGTCAATCCGGACGACCGTCGGCCGACTTTCGTCCAGGTCGACAAGCATGGCGGACGCAACCGATACGACGAACTGTTGTGCGAAGCATTTGACGATCGTTTGGTGATGAGGCAACAGGAGGGAGCGGCGTGCAGTCGCTACCAACTGGGGACGATGGAGGTCGTTTTCGAACCGAGGTCCGAGCGCCATTTCCCGGTTGCATTGGCCTCGATGCTGGCCAAGTACATCCGTGAACTGGCCATGGACGCCTTCAACGCGTTCTGGCTCGAAGCCTGCCCTGGCATCCGTCCAACACGGGGTTATCCGGTCGACGCCCGACGTTTCCGAGACGACGTCGGACGACGGCTCGACGAGTTGGGGATCGCTGAAGAAGTCTTCTGGCGACAGCGTTAGTCAGGCCACGGGAACGGGCGGTGCCGCCAATCGCTCGAGGATGGCATCGCGGAGTGTTTCCAGGCAACCGGCAGCCAGCAGACTGACCTGGACCTGGTAGAGTTCCTTCGAATAACTGTCGCGTGTTGGCAGGTAGCTGCAACGCGATCCGTCAGACAGGACTCCGACAAGGATCGTGTGCTGCGGTGTGGCAGCTTGGAGATCGTCGAGCAGCTTGAAATACGGTTCGCCTTCGACCAGCACAATCATGGCGTCACCCAGTCTCAACAGGTCCACCCGAAACGGGTACATGTTGGTCGAAGGGAGCGGTTCGAGTCGTTCAACTTCGCGGCGACAGCGTTCGGCCATGGCCCGTGCCGTTCCGGCTCGATCGGGCTTGCTGCTGTCGGCGTCCTGTCCCTGCCGTTCCCAATCGGCTAGTTCGCCGGCGACCGTTTCCAGGTCTCGAAGATCGTCGCGATAGGGAAGTTCGACTTCAAACTGTTCGTGACCAAAGGGAGTCGTGGGTTGCCGTTGTTCCCATCCCTGGTACTTCCATTCTCCCAGCGTGGCACCCGAGAGGACCGGTCCCTGGTAGGTGAAATCGCCAGCCACGTGGTCGAGCGAGTGCCATGCAACCAGAGCGGCGTGGCCCAATTGCCGTCCATTACTGTCGGCGACTCGTACGTCGCCCACAAAACCGTGTCGTGGCCCGATGTCGCCACAGGGTGCCAGTAAGAACTGGCAGACGGCGCCCGTTTCGCCTTCGACTGTGTCTCGCATCGCGCCGATGTAGTCGGGACTCAACAACGAGTTTTCCCACGCCAGGGTGGTCGGATGGCAGGGATAGCTGACCAACGACCCCAGTTCGCGATCCTCCAGTGACCGAAACCGGACGACCTGAACTTCAAGATCCAGTGGTCGGTCGGGGTTGAAGCCGCAGACGAACTGCCCGTCGGCGGGATCCTGGAAATCTCGGTTGGCCGCCATCTGGCAGGGTGAACTGGCGAACGTGGCTCGAGCCGGGAGCATGCCGTCGACAGCCTCGGTTATCGCCTCGACAGTTTGCGCGAGCAGCAGATCAAGGTACGGGGCAATCAGTTCGCCACCCGGTTGATCGGCCCGGTGACTACAGATATGACCGGCCGAGTGCGAGTGTCCAAACGAAAAGGAAACGTGCGTTGCGGCCGGCAGGTTGGTGTTCTGCAGCACCTTTTGCCTCATCCACGACATGTCGTGAGGCCGCAGCAGGCAGTGATCGCTGGTGACCAGCACGCAGGCCGGGCCATCGGGATTCCTGGACCCCAACGCCGAGGCGGTGACACGGATCGGTCGATGGACACCACTGGCGATGTCGTGGTTCGCCGCTCCCCAGAACCGATGAAAGATGCCCACCGGAGGCGTGGCGTCACGGTGTGCGATACCGTAACGAAGATCGGCAGATCGTGTGGGGATTCCTGGGCGGTTCATCATTCGTGTCTCATTCGGTTTCCAGACGAGCGGCCATCGGCATACGGCGTCCGCTGCCGAAGGCGCGAGAAGAGAGTTTGATGCCGGGTGGCATCTGGCGGCGTTTGAATTCGTTGCGATCCAGTCGCGAGGCGACCCAGGCAACCGTCTCGCCCGGAAAATCTTCGGACACACTCTCGACCGAACGTTCCTGCTCGATCAGCGCTTCGAGGATCCCGTCCAGCACGGGGTATTCGGGCAGAGTGTCCAGGTCGAGTTGATCGGGTGCAAGTTCGGCACTGGGTGGCTTGGTAATGGTCCGTTCCGGGATGGGGGGCTGGTTGTCGGAGTCATTGTTGATGTGTCGTGCCAGTCCGTAGACATCACGTTTGAAGACGTCGCACAACACGGCAAACCCTCCTGCCATATCGCCGTACAGCGTGCAGTAACCGATGGCCAGCTCGCTCTTGTTGCCTGTCGCCAGTGCCAACCATCCGTTGTGATTACTGCGGATCATGATCAGTGCACCGCGGATCCGGGCCTGCAGGTTCTGGTCGGCCAAGCCGGCTGGATCGGATGCCAGTTCAGAGCCCACGACACTGGCTTCGGAGTATGCAGAGTGGATGGATTCGATCGGCAACGTGTGATGATCGATTCCCAGGTTGTCGGCCAGAAGTCTCGCGTCCTCGACACTGTGATCACTGCTGAACCGACTGGGCATCAGCAGCGCGTGCACGTGAGACGGCCCGATGGCTCGAGTGGCGATGCAGGCGGCCACCGCACTATCGATGCCGCCGGAGAGGCCGAGGATGCAGTCGCTGAAACCACATTTGTTCATGTAGTCGCCGAGCCCCAGCGTCAGAGCCTTCAGCAGGCTGGCTTCGCGATCGTCGGCAGTTGTTTCGATCGGAGGCGGCAGGTCCTTGATGTCAACCACGGTCACCGCTTCCTGGAACGACGGCAACACGACCGACGGCCCGTCGCTCGAATCGACGACGAAACTCTGTCCATCGAACACCAGGTCGTCGTTGCCGCCAACCTGGTTGACGAACAACATGGGGACGTTGTGAGCCGCGACGTGGCGTAAGGCCAGTCGATGACGGCAGTCCGGCTTGTTGATTTCGAAGGGGCTGGCCGAAAGATTGATGAACAGGTCGACCCCTCTGCCAGCCAGGACTGAAAGCGGGTCGGGCTGCGGTAACGACAGGTCGTGATAGAAGGTGTCCGGCTCGCCCCACCAGGCGTCTTCGCAAATGTGCACCCCCAGCCTGAGGCCCTCGAACAGGATCGGAGATTGCCGGCTGGCCGGCCGGAAGTACCTCTGTTCGTCGAAGACGTCGTAATTGGGCAACAGGGTCTTGTGGATTGTCTGTTCGATGCGACCGCCGAACACCAAGCTTGCCCCGTTGGCAACTCGGCCGTCGGGGACATCGCGGTGAGTGGGATGCCCGACGAGCAGGCCGACATCAGCTGGAAGCCGTCCGGCCAGTTCTTCGACCATCGCGTCACACGCCGCCACAAAGGACTCACGCAGCAACAGGTCCTTGGGCGGGTACCCGCTGATGATCAATTCGGGTGTGACCACAAGACGAGCGTCCTGGGACACGGCCCGATCGACAGCATCGAGCACCAGGTCCGCATTGGACCGGATGGCACCGACGGTCGGATTGAGTTGTGCGAGCGCTATTTTCACGAGCGAGTGTCGGGGAGGTGGTATGGAGAGTACGAGACCGAGAACCCGGCGGTTGTTGCCAGACTAGTCCGGCCACCGACACGGGGGAAGTCCGTTAGCCGAGCGAAACGCTCGAGTTTATCTTGGAGCCGGCACCACTTCGATGCAGACGATCGTGTCGTCGTTGCGGATGTAGACACAACCCCATGCATAGGCCGGGTGAGCCCATGTCGGGCCAATGACTCGCGATCGGGAGATCTCGCGGTAGCCCTCGGGCGACAGCCGCACCAGCAACAACTCGCCATCGGAATTTAGAACCACCGCCCGATCGGTTTCGCCCAGCCAGACCATGGTCGCCTGCGGATTGCGTCCCTTGGGCGTCATGCGGTTGCCGTCGTCCCAGACCTTCTTGCCCGTGGCGAGTTCAAAACAGGTGAGTCCGTGTCGTTTGTCGAGCAAATAGCCGTGGTCGCCTCGTGACAATGGTTGGCACATCAGGCTCCGCAGGTTGCGCCGATCTTCCCAGGCCAAGGTTGCCTTCGAGAGGTCGTCGCTGAGTCGCAACGCCTGCACGCCTTCCCAGTAGTTGCTGACCAGTACAATGCCGCGGTGGTAGATGGGCATTGAGATCGAGACGCCGTTGTGAACCTTGTACTCGTGCGACCACGCGACGTTACCGGTCTTGGGATCCATGCCGCGGACGTGCGAGGGGGTCCAGCAGAGCAACTGCTGGTGATGGCCTTTCTGGATCACCAGCGGTGTCGCATACCCCAGCGGATCGGACAAGCTCTGCCAGCGAGTTTGCCCCGTGTGCCGATCGAAACCAACAAAACAGGCTGCAGGGGTGCCTCCGGCATGCACGATCAACAGATCGTCAACCACCACCGGCGACGCGGAGAAACCCCAAAGTGGAGTCTTGGAACCAAACTGCTCGAGCAGGTTGTGACTCCAGACGACCTTCCCCGAAATGGCGTCGAGACAAAACAAGTGGCCGACAGCACCCAGCGTGTACAGGCGTTTGCCGACGAGTGTGGGAGTGGTTCGCGGGCCGTTGGGGTACGAGACGCCGGTGTAGGAGGCCTTGTAGCGGTGGCTCCAGAGTCGTTCGCCGGAGGCCGCGTCGAAGCACACGACCTGTTCGGTGTCGGCAGGCTGCTTCGGCTTTTCGAGACTGTAGACTCGACCGTTGGCCGCAA
>CAVOEV010000063.1:0-20197 GCA_963694825.1 Planctomycetota bacterium | reverse complement strand
CGACCTGGTTTCCGGCACCGCCCCGCATCACGTCCTGGGCGCCGCCAGTGTGATTGGCGTTGCCATGAGTGAACGAGCGGACGATGGCCATACGGTTGGCGGCCCGAGCCAACCGGGGGAATGTCGCACCAAAGGTGACGCCGGGCAGGCTGGTCTTCAACTCGCCCGTGACGCTGCGGATCTCGGCCGGAGCCGTCATCTTCGGATCGAATGTCTCGACCTGGCTCGGCCCTCCGGTCAGAAACAACAGCACGATCGACTTGTCGCGAAAGGCCGAGGGTGCGGCAGCCTTGAGTTTCAGCAGATCGGCCAGTCCGAGTGAACCGATACCCAGGCCGGCAAGGCCGAGCGAACCGACCGAAACCGCCTCGCGACGCGAAACGCCAAGGCAATCACGAGATCCAGGGCTGGTGAACAGATTGAGCACGCGTCAATTGTATCGGCGTTTGTCGATATGAGACAACATGGAGCGAGCCGGTAAGCAGCTAGCTCCGATCTGCCGTCACCTCTGATAGATTGGCAGGTAGCCGTTTTCCAGCTGCAGGATCGTCGCATTGATCGACGTCGTGTAGACGGGTCCGATGTAGCCTTCGAGCCATGCTCCGGAGCTCGACTGAGTTCTCAGCAGCTGTTTCTTGATTTCCGAGTAGTACTTGGCCCATTTCTCGTCGCCCATGCGGTACATGACCTGCGAGTAGTAGTAGTGAGTGTAGTGCCAGTGTCCGAACCGGCTGGCGACACCTCGACCGGGCCAGACGTGTTTTTCGCAGTAGGCCATCATCTTCTTGACCTGTTCGTTTTTGTATTCACCGGAGTTGAACATGCAGGCGACGGCGGCGGCGGTAATCGGCGGCCGAGCTCCACCGCTTTGGCCGAATCGGTAGCGGATGCCTCCATCGGGCGTCATGCAATCGCGGATGTACTTCTGGGCCTTGTCGATGATTTCCTTGGGTACGGGGATCCCGGCGTTGCGGCAGGCTCGGAGTCCCTGGACCTGGGTGATGCAGGTCGAGCCTTCATCGAAGTCGTTGCCATCCTTGGCCGAGACATAGCCCCAGCCGCCTCGAGTGGTCTGGGCCTTGGCGGAAAAATTGACGGCTTTGATGAGCACTTTCTTGAGATCGTCGCGGCGTTTCTTGTCTTCTTCTTCGCCGTAGACCTGCGAAAGAAACAGCATCGAGAAGCCGTGTCCGTAGGTGTAGCGATAGTCACTCTTGTAGCCGATCAGCCCGGTCGAGCGAGACTGTCCGACCAGGAAGTCGACGGCCTGGGCCACTTCATCCCGGTACTTGCCTGTGGTCGTGGTCGATCCTTCGGCCAGCAGGGCGTTGGCACACAGTGCGGTCATCGCCACGCGGTACTGGCCGCCTCGAGCTTCCCAGTACCCCTGCCGTCTTTGTTCTCGCTTGAGATAGGTCAGCGCCTTGTTCAGGGCGCGAATGACCTTGGGATCCTTTTCCTTCCGGGCCGCGTCGAGTTCGGACGCGCCGGGGCCGGCCATGATGACCAGTAGCAGCAGAAGCGAAATGGCCGAACGGATCACGCGAAGCCTCGTGTGGCCGGAATTGTCCAACTCAACGAACTCAACCATTGTCGTCCTGAGACCCGGGCAGGGCAAGCCTGTTCTCGGGCAGCCGCGCCGGGGTCCGGTGCCACCCGTGGTGGAGCCAAACCCGTTCTAACGCCCGTTTATCCTCGGCCAGCCGCACATGATGTGCGGCTCTAAACGGAAGGGGGTCAGGCCCCACCACGGGCGGCACCTGACCCCGTCTTCTGCGAGACATCCGATCGTCTCACGCACCCAACAACTCAGGCATCAACCTTCTTCTTGCCGCCACGCTCGGGTCGATTCGGTCGCTGCGGCCGGTCGCCGGAGCCCTTGCTGTCAGGGCCTGGTCGACCGGATGCGCCGGGTCGGCCGCCCCGGTTGCGGAAACTTTCGAACATCTTGCGGAGTTCGTTCTTGTCGAGCGATCCATCCTTGTTCGCGTCACCCGTCTCGAGCATGCGGCTCATCCGACCAGGCAACTCGCCCGCTTCCAACTTGCCGTTCTTGTTCTTGTCGAGACGTGCGATCAGGGCATCGGGATCGGGTGCACTCTTGGCGTTCCCGCCGGATCCGGGCTGACCCGGTCGGCCCTGGGCCTGGCCCCGGTCACCCGGTTCACTCGAGCCCGGACGTCCACCAGATCGGCTGCGTCCACCCGAACCACCTCGGCCTCCGGCCGAGCCACGGCCACCGGATTGTCCGGGTCGGCCACTCGCTCCACCCGAACCACCGCGCTGCCCGCTTCGGCCACCCTGGCCACTCCGGCCACTTCGGCCACCCTGACCACTCTGGCCACTCTGGCCACTCTGGCCACTCTGGCCACTCTGGCCACCGGGCCCGCCACGCCCAGGCAGTTCATCTGCGGTGATCTTGCCGTCGTTGTTGCGATCCATTCGTTTCAGGGTTGCGGCGATGTTCTGGATCTCGTCGGCCGACAACGCGCCATCGCGGTTGCGGTCGAAGATCATGATCAGCGGATGTCCGCCAGGTCCGCCAGGTCCGCCAGCTCCGGGTCCACGCTGGCCGCGTTGAGGGGGACCGTCGGGACGTCTGGGTCCACGTTCGCCACCCTGTGCCGGGCCACGACGTTCGCGGTCGCCGGGTCGGTCGGCGTCGCGTTTTGTACCGGGCCGTTCGCGTTTTGCGCCGGGCCGTTCGCGTTTTGCACCGGGCCGTTCGCGTTTTGCACCGGGCCGTTCGCGTCGTGCGTCGTCGCGTTCTGTGCCCGGTTGATCCCGCTTGGGCGGAGCATCGGTGGGCTGTTCGTCTGCGGGTGCTGGCAAGACGAGCATGACGCCCAGGCCGAATACGGCGGTTGCGGCGATCAGTGAGTGTTTCAGCGAGGTCATTCTCTTAGTCTCCGTTTTTGGGATTCCCGGCCCGCTGGGAGTCGGTAGTGATCTTGTAGAGTCTTGGTTTTAGAGTCTTGGTTCGTTTTGGCTTATTTCCGTCGTCGACTGGCCTGGGCCGATTTGGCCAGAACGATGTCGAAGGTGGCCAGTTGATAGGTGCCACCGGTGACTTTTTTCTTCTTGGGCGCGACCAGCAGGTTGGACTGGCTGGCCGAGCGGTCTCGAGCGATGTTGGGATCGCCCTTGAAATAGAGCTGGGTGATCAACCTGCCATAGCCGGGTGCCTGGACCATGTAGTGGATGTGAGCGGGTCGGACGCCACGACCGGCACGATAGGCGGCCGGCCGGATTGTCTCGTACTCATAGTAGCCCGTCTCGTCGGTCACCAGCCGGATCCGGTTGCGGAACTCGTGCCACTCGGGCGGCTGCTTGGGATCGGTCATGTCATAGCGACCGAGGTGATCAGCCTGCCAGACGTCGAGCACGGCGTTCTTGACAGGTTTTTTGGTGTCGAATCCCCAGAGACGGCCACGAACCACCAGCGCGGTTCCCTTGGCCAACGGTGCCGTCACCTTGCCTCGGAAGGGAGATCCCGGGACGTAGAATGGCCCGAGGATGTCCGGGTGGGTCTGTTCCCAGGTGGCGGTCGGAGCAATCTGCGGAATGCCCTTCTTGTCCAGAAAGGTCTCGTAGTTGTGAACGTCGAGCGTGGCGTCGGTTGGGGCAGCTTCTTCGGCGAGCAGCAGCGAGCTGCTGCCGACGGCAGCCAGGCCGGCCAGGCCTTGGCACAACAGGTCACGTCGATTGACGTCGGTCATAAGAGATTCCGGGATCGGGGTCATAGGGTTCGGGTGGGTGTCATCAATTTCCGGGATGTTATCGTCGGCCCCGGCCGCGGCCTCCGGAATCGGTGACCGGAATCGCTGTCTTCCAGTTTACTCCCAATCGCTGTCCTTGTGAGACGTGAGATCGCATGGTTTTTTGCTGGAACTCGGAGACCAGCAAGGCAAAATCGACGGCGTCGGCCAATTTGCTCGCCTCCGCCGTCACATCGACGGCCGAAATCAGGTGACCGTTGTTGCCATAGGCGCCCGGCTGGACAACCAGGACGCCCGGCTTGGTCGTCTTCTCGAGGCCCAGTGGCTTGAGCTCCTCGGCCGTGGTCGCCACGCAGTATTGCACCTGCCCGATGTGATCCTTGCTCCATGCCAGCTTGGCGAGCTGTTGCTCGAGCCGGACCCGGGTGGATTTCTCGGGCGAGTAAATGATCGCCAGGGGGGTGTTGTCGCAGGAGCTGACATTGAGTCCCAGGCGAACGTTGGGTAGCAGTGGAAGCGGTTGCGAGATCGACTTGGCGTCCGGGTATTTCTGGAGAATCTGCTTCATGGCAGCCGCCATCTCGTCGGGCGAGCGGAAGGCAAAGTCGGGGCTGCGACCGGTACGGCACAGTTGGGTTTTTGCATCCGGACCGAGCATGGCGAAGACGGTGTTTTCGAGGTTTCCGCTTCGGCCTCGGAACAGGCTTTGCAGGTAGGGTGCCTCGATGGCACTCTCGTAGGTCAAGGGGCGAATACAGACAAAGCTGCGGCTGGCAGCGATCACGCCGGCGTGGGACAGGTAACTCCCGTCCATGCGTTGTTTGCCGGGTCACCAGATGCCCGAGATGCCGTGGCAGTGCGGTGCGGCTGAGATCAACAGGATCGGTCGACCGGTCGTCTTGGCGACGGCGAGACCTTGTTTCAGCGTGCTGTACCAGGCAATCCGTTCGGCTGCATCGACCTTTGGGGCGACCAGTGTTGCGGCCAGTGGCAACAGCAACAGTGCAATCCGGTGTCTCATGTGTGTCTCATCAAGAAACAGGTTGACGCTTGGATTCCATTAAACCCGGCCCTGGCGTGCAGGTATCGCAAAAAATCGAAGTGCCCTGGTCTTTCTGGGGATCGGCAGCCCAACGGCGTGTCAGTCGGTCTGCCCGATCAGATCATCGAAGTCGAGCGAGAAGGCCTCGTTGATCTCCTCGGCTGTGGCGTCGGGCAACTGGTCTCCGCTGTCCTTGTCCCCACCGCCCTCGCCGCCGATGGCGTCCATCCCGCCGCCTCCCAGCGTGTCGTCGCCCTCGCCTCCACGAAGTGCCACCGTAGCCCCGTGCGTCGAGGAATCGTTCCGGGTGGGATGGTGGCCTGGTCGGCGAGCTTGGCGGCAACCGGGGCGGTGGTGTCATCGGTGCCGGTGGTGCCGAGAGTGTCACCGGCTCGGTTGCCGCATTCGGTTTCCTGTTCGAGTAGCCGGACCATCACGTCGCGGTTACGCAACGACGGGAATTCCTCCAGCAGCAGCTCGATCGAGGTTGGCCGGGATCCACTTCCGCCCTTGAATATCTTCCATGCGAATTCCAACTGGATGTGAACCAGTTCCTCGAGCGTGGGGAGGTACGAGTCCGTTTCCGGATCGGGCAGGCAATCAGCAATCGGCAACGGCGCCCCATGGATCCACGATTCTTCGAAAGCTCGCCGCAGTGTTTCGTCGATCAATTCCGAGTCGCTCAAGCGGGGATCGTTCATCGTGCCAGGCCCATGTCGTGGGGACGCGGAGGTTGGCAATGTCTTGCCGGTTGTGCCAAACAGGATTTCTCATCCTAATCCAGAAACGATGGGACAACAATTCGTCATCCGACCGTCAGTACCGGCTCACCGAGTACGTCTTCACGAGGCACCACGCCCAGGCCGGGCCGGGTCGAAGCGGCCAGTCGCCCGCCCGCCCGCTGCGGAGCCCCTTCGGCGGTACTCACCGTGACATAACTGTTGAAATCGGTCGAGGTGAACAGCAGTTCAGTCGGCGTGCTGTGAGCGAGGTGGGCGATGGCGGCCGTGGTGATGTCGCCGCCCCAACTGTCCTCGATCGTCATCCCGATCCCCAGCGACACGCACAGGTCCCGAGCCTGCCTGGCTGGTGTCAGGCCGCCGAACTTGCTGATCTTGATGTTGACCACGTCCATGGCCCCCTCGGCATGGCCTCGCAGCAACACGTCCAGCCCATCGATCGATTCGTCGAGCACAAACGGGTGAGATGTCCGGCGGCGGATCGCCAGGCACTCCTCGTAGCTCAGGCACGGCTGTTCGATGTAGACATCGATGTCCTCGACGGCGCGGACCACCCGCGCCGCCTCGTGTTGTACCCAGCCGGTGTTCGCGTCGGCGATCAGTCGCTCGCCGGGCTCCATTTCCGCCGCGACCGCCCGGATCCGTTCGATATCGACATCCGGATCGCCACCCACCTTCAGTTGAAATCGGCGGTAACCCTCGGCCCGGTACCCGGCCACTCGCGACGCCATCGTGTCGGGATCCTCTTGCGAGATGGCCCGGTACAGCACGAAGTCGTCACCGTAACGACCGCCAAGCAGGTCGCAGACGGGTCGGCCGGAGACCTGGCCCAAGATGTCCCAGCAGGCGATGTCGATGCCCGTCTTGACGTAGGGATGCCCCTTGAGTGTCCGTTCCATTTTCCGGTGCAGGACATCCAGGTGAGTCGCCTCCGAGCCGATCAGGTGCGGTGCCAATTCGGCCAGGCCCGAGCGGACCCCGCCGGCGTAGGCGGGCAGATAGAACGGTCCCAGTGGACAGACCTCGCCGTGCCCGGTCACTCCCTCGTCAGTCTCGACCCGCACGATCGTGCTGTCGAACACCTCGATCGACTTTCCGCCCGACCACTTGTAACTGCCCTCGTGAAGTGGCAGGTCGACCTGGAATGCCTGGATGCGAGTGATGATGGGCATGATGTCTCGATGGTGATGTCTTTGGCAGCCTGAGGTGATCTACGGTAGCCTGCCACCATGTGGATTCTCAACGCCGAAGACGCACTGGCCGCTGGAGTCACCCTGGCCAATGCAGAGGTGCTGGGGTTGGGGCAGGCGGTGACCTGGACGTAACGGTGTGCCCGGATCGGAATTCTCACAGATTCCGCTACGACCGATCGGCCGTGTCGACTACAAACCCCGGCCGTCAATGGACTCGAGATCCTGGTCATGAACGTCAATCGTCGTCGAACTGTGTGGGCAACCTGCCTGAGCCTGATCGTGCTGGCTGGATCGGGGTGTCGTCTGCCGCCGTTTCAGGGTGGACGCGTGGCTGGCAAGCACTCGTCCGAGCTGCTGGGAACCCGCTACACCCGCGTCACGACATCTCGACTCGAGACCGGCAACGCGGTGCTCGACGAGTTGGATGACATGATCCTGGCAATCAATATCGATTTCAACCTGCCGGTTTCAACCTATGTCGATATGCAGGTGTTTCTGGGCAATCGCGAGGCTTCGGGTGAAGCCGTCGATCCGTCGGTGGGTTTTTACGAGATGGCCGTGACTGGTTGGCACTACGGGATTGGAGTGACCGGGCATTCGAGACCCGAAGCCGCGATCGACCCCTATCTGTTCGCCGCCGCTCAGTACCTTGTCGCCGATGTCGCCTACCGCGACTCGACGCAAGTCATTGCGGTTGACGAGGACGAGATGGGTTGGGTTGGTGGAGGCGGTATCGAGTGGCGGCCCAATTCGTCGATCGCCGTTTCACCCTACATCAAGTACTTCGACAACGGGATCTTCGGTGAAGGGACCCGGGTCGGAGGTCGGATTGACACCTGGCTGGACCAAAGATGGTTCCTGGAACTTTCGGGCGAAGCGCCGATTTCGGCCAGTGGACACCAGCTGGGGTTGGGCTTGGGGTTCCGGTTCTAGGAAGATCGAAATGCAACCGCACATCATCTTCATCATCACCGACCAGCAGCGGTACGACACGATCGCCGCACTGGGTTACGACTACATGGAGACTCCGCACATGGACCGGTTGGTCCGTGAGGGAGTCAGTTTCAGCAACTGCCATATCACGGCGCCATCGTGTGCTCCGGCCCGAGCCAGCCTGTTTACCGGCTACTTTCCTCACACCACCGGCATTCTCAAGAACGCCGACAGCTGGAAGCGGAGCTGGATCGAAGACCTTGCCGATGCGGGTTACCGTTGCGTGAACATCGGCAAGATGCACTCCTACCCCTACCACACGCCACTCGGATTCCACGAACGGTTTGTCGTCGAGAACAAGGACCGGTACCTCGAAGAGCGGTACTACTACGACGAGTGGGACAAGGCACTGCACGCTCGCGGATTGGTCAAGCAGCAGCGTGAGCTCTATCGCCAGCGAGCGGATTACTCGGAGTGCCTTGGTGCGTTCGAGTGGGAGTTGCCCGAGGACATGCAGTCGGACATGTTCGTGGGCGACTTGGCCAGTTGGTGGATCGAGTCGAAACCGCTTTCGGATCAGCCGCTGTTCCTGCAGATCGGTTTCCCCGGCCCGCACCCTCCCTACGACCCCACCCGCCGGTTCCTCGACCCGTATCTCGACAAGGAGCTGCCGTTGATGGAGGTGACCGCCGAGGAGCTCGCCTCACAGCCGCCTCCGTTTCGACAAATGCGGGAACACAATTCCGAGGTCGACCACGACTCGGTCGTCCACCTGCTCGACCCGACCACCGAGCAGCGTCACCGCCAACGGGCTCACTACCTGGCCAATGTGACGATGATCGACGAGAAGGTGGGTGAGATCCTGCAGGCTCTCGATTCCAAGGGCTATCTCGAAAACGCCGTCGTCTTCTTCACCAGCGACCATGGTGATTGCCTGACCGATCATGGCCACAGCCAGAAATGGACGATGTACGATCAGATTCTTCGAGTGCCATTGATCGCCTGGGCACCGGGTCGGTACCCGGCCGGAGTCGAGATCGATGGCCTGTGCCAGCACATGGACGTGGGTCCAGCGATGCTCGAATTGGCCGGAATCAAGCCAGCCGATTCTTTGGAAGCCGTTTCGTTGACCGCGGCACTCGAAGGTCGCGACTGGTCGCCTCGACCATTCGTCTACGCCGAACACGGCAAGGACGGCATTCTGCAGGGTGCCGAGTTCGTGACGATGGTCCGCGACCTGCGATGGAAGCTGGTGCATTTCCTGGATGAACCGTGGGGCCAGCTGTTCGACCTCGAGACCGATCCTCTTGAGGTGATCAACCGATGGGACGACCCGGAAGCGGTCGGAGCCAAGAACGTGTTGCTCGACGAATTACGCGAATGGCGAATCCGCAGCGGCTGGCACACCAGCAGCTGGCCGGCCGAGTGGCGGTAATAGGGATTCACATCCCCAGAGAATTGACCAACCGCTGAGCTTCCTGGCCCGCCTGGGTATCGGGTTGCTGCTCGGCCAACCGTTCCAGTGAGCGGTAGCCGCTCTTGCGAGCCCCCACCGTCTTGCCGTACAGCTTCCTCTTGGCCGCCGCCAAAATTCTCAGGGAAGTCATCTCAGTCTTCACGTCCGGGTCGGCCTTCAGCTTCTGGATCGTCGCCGTGATGTCCTTTGGCAGGTCGTATCCCTTGTAGCGGACCGCGGCGTCCGAGTAGCCGCGGAAGGCCAACCACGCCTTCCCGTCCGCCTTCGCCGCCTTCGCCTCTTTGATCTGCTTGTTCATCTTCTCGCCGACATAATCGAGAAGCTTCGTTGCACCCTGCTTGGTCTCCGGCTTCCTCGAATTGCCAGCCTTCTTCAACGTCGCAGCCGCCATCGTGAAGTTGCCGAACTCGATATGGAACCACGCCGACTTCAACGTCGAAGGGATCCCCTCGGGATCCACGTTCCACTTGGCCGCACCCACGACACCAGCCAGAGTCTGTTCCATCCGAGTCGGACTGGTGGCGACCAGCTTGCCGTCGGGTTTCATGATCCGGACCTGGTAGATGTTCTGCAGGCTGATCGTCGGCACCCCGCAACTGCGCTCGAATGTCCGGTCCGTGTCGGCGATCGCCGGCCAGCGGACACGGTTCTTGCGGAGGTAGGACTGCAACTGCGCTCGAGGTGTACCTGAATTGACCGCGAGGAATAGAACCGGCTTGTCCTGAAATTTGCTGGCGACCGCCTGCAATCCGGGCCACATGCCCGTGCACTTGGGTCAGCCCTCCTCGAAAAACACCATCACTGCCACCTTCCCACCCAACTGCTCGCGCGTGAACGGTCGTGAATTGACCCATGAAGCAGGATTGGCGGGGAACTGGAATTCAGCGGCCGAATCGCGGCCCTGGGCCACTGCCTTCGAACTGCCCACCAACGGCAGGATGGCCAACGTCAAGACGGACGAGATCAGTAATCGAGTGGACAACATGGTGAACCGGAGATCGAACATGAGCCGGGTTCCGTGAAGTGTGAAGGGGTCGCGACCCATCTCAACAGTGTACAGCACATGCGGCCTGCTTGAGAATCACTCGGTGTTTTCCGACAATCACCGACCCCCCTCCTTCTCGCCTCCTTTTGCCCGGCAACGACACAACAAGGACTTCACCATGATCAACCATCCGTGCAAACCGGCCCGGTACCCGACCACCCTGTTGACCCTGGCCCTGCTCCTGACGTCATCCAACACCACAACCACCGCAGCAACCACCGCAGCAACCACCGCAGCAACCAAACCAACCCAGGCCAAGAAAAAGGCATCTCGAACCGTGCGCGTCTACGTTGGCACCTACACCTCGGGCGACAGCCAGGGCATCTACCAGTTCCATTTCGACACGCGTACCGGCAAGGCGGGCCCGGTCAGCCTGGCGGCCGAGACGCCCGAGCCGTCGTTCCTGGCCATTCATCCCGACGGCAAGCACCTGCTGGCCGTCAACGAGACCAGTGAATGGGATGGTATGAAGAACAGCGGAGGGATCAGTGCCTTCGAGATCGATTCCAAGAGCGGCAACCTGACGTTGCTCAACCAACAGCCTACCCGAGGTGCTCACCCCTGCCACCTTGTCATCGACGGCTTGGGCAAGACCGTACTGGTGGCCAACTACACCGGTGGCAGCGTGATCGGCTACTCGATTCTCGACGATGGATGCCTGGGTCCCGAGTCGTCGTTCGTGCAGCACAAGGGTTCGGGACTGCTCAAGCCCCGCCAGGCCTCACCGCACGCTCATTCGATCAACTTCGACCCCAGCGGCCAATTCGCGGTCGCCGCCGACCTGGGCATGGACCAGGTGCTCGTCTACAAGTACGACTCGGCCAAGGGAACACTGTTGGCCAACGAGCCGACAGGCATCAAGTTGAAAGCCGGTGCCGGACCGCGACACTTCTCGTTTCACCCCGACGGCCGATTCGGGTACGTCATCAACGAAATCACCCTGACCGTGACCGCGTTCACATGGGACCAGAAGAACGGGACCTTCCAGGAAATCCAAACCATCTCGACATTGCCTCCGGGCGAAAAGCCGGGCAAGGGAATGAGTACAGCGGAGTTGCGAGTCGGGATGCGAGGCCGGTTTCTGTTCGGTTCCAATCGTGGTCACGACACGATTGTCAGCTACCGGATCGATCGCAAAACCGGCCGCTTGACGCATGTGGGCAACTTCAGCACCGGAGGCAAAACGCCCAGGAACTTCGGGCTGGATCCGTCGGGTCGCTTCCTGCTGGCCGAGAACCAAGAGTCGGGCACGATCCATGTACTGAAGATCGACCGCAGGACCGGCAGGTTGGAAGAGACCGGTTCGGTGATCCAGGTCCCCGCACCCGTCTGCATTCGCATGCTGGCCATCGGTTCGGACAAGTGAGACGGCTCGAGGCCATCAGCCGGTACGCGGCGACTTGGAAAACACGTCACGACACTTCACAACACGTCACACACACAACAGGCCGCAACAGGCCATAACGGGGACCATCGCCATGACGTTGCACGAAACGAATCACGATCAGGCCAGCTCGAGTCATCTCACAACCGGGACCAATCCCGGCCTGGCCCGTCGCGACTTCCTGTCGGCCGCCGCGGCCATCGCCGTCGGTGCTCACGCCACAATGGCCCAGGACAAAACCGCCTCGCCCAAGGGGCGCAGCCGGTATGGCGAACATGCTCAACCGGTCCGCTACCCCGACCCCGATGTCGTCGTGCTCGACGACCGCTTCAAGAAGTACAAGCTGGGCAACTCGGCCATCCGCCGCGTCTACCACAGCAGGGACATGCTGTGGGCCGAAGGACCTGCCTGGAACGGAGTTGGCCGCTACCTGCTTTGGAGCGACATTCCCAATAACGTGCAGATGAGGTACCTGGAGGAAGACGGCCATGTGAGCACCTTCCGAAGCCCCTCGGGCAATTCCAACGGAAACACCTTCGACTTCTCGGGCCGACAAATATCCTGTGAACACGGCAACCGACGTGTGGTCCGCTACGAGTACGACGGCACGATCACCGTGCTGGCTCACAAGGTCAACGGCAAGGAACTGAACGCTCCGAACGATGCGATCGTGCATCCCGACGACGGAGCCATCTGGTTCACCGATCCCGGCTACGGCAGCCTGATGAACTACGAAGGCCACAAGGCCGACACCGGCAGCGTGCAGCCTCTGCAAAAGGAAGCCGTCTACAGGATCGATGCCAACAGCGGGAAGATCACCAAGCTGACCGACGAGATCTTCAAGCCCAACGGACTGTGCTTCTCGGCCGACTACAAAAAACTCTACGTCGCCGACACCGGAGCCAGTCACTACGACGACGCTCCGAAGAACATCAAGGTCTGGGACATCGAAGCGGGCAAGAGGATCAAGAATGGTCGCGAGTTCGCATCGATGTCGCTGGAGATTGATGGTGAAGAGAAGGCTGGATTTGCCGATGGGATCCGAGCCGACAAGGATGGCAATATCTGGGCCAGTGCCGGTTGGGTCGGTGACGGCTACGATGGAGTCCACATCTTCGCACCCGATGGCACTCGGATCGGACAGATCCTGTTGCCGGAAATCTGCTCGAACGTCTGCTTCGGTGGCACCAAGCGAAACCGGCTGTTCATGACCGGCAGCCAGTCGCTGTATGCCGTCTACACCGAAGCGATCGGAGCTCATATCACGTAGCGGCTACCAGTCCCCAGGACTCTCACACCAGGAACTTTGCCAGTGGCCGACCGCATTCCGATCATGGCTGATGGTCTGCCCGAGATGTTCCAGTCGGCGCTGGGCGAGCGGTTCGAGATCCTGGACTGGGATACGTCAGAGGGTTCCGAGTCTCTAAGCCGTTCGGTCGCGATCCTCTGTTACGCTCACCCATCGACAGACGGCGAGTTGATGGACCGGATGCCCAACCTGACGGTCATCAGCAACCATGGTGTCGGAGTGGATCACATCGACCTGGTCGCGGCGGCAGATCGCGACATCCCCGTCGGAAACACCCCCGGTTGTCTGGATGCCGCCACCGCCGACATGACCATGGCACTCGTGATGGCCGTCGGCCGCAACCTGCGGATAGGAGACCGTTATGCTCGAAGTCCCGACTTCGTGCACTACGATCCATCGATTCTGATCGGACAGGAGATCACCGGTAGCACCTTGGGCATCATCGGCATGGGCCGGATCGGCAAGGAGGTGGCTCGACGTGCAGCCGGCTTCGAGATGACCGTGCTCTATAACAACCGCAACCGTGACCTGGCGGCCGAATCGGACCTGGGAGTCCGGTACACGCCGCGAGACGAACTGTTGGCCAGCAGCGACTTTGTGGCACTCAATTGCCCGCTGACTGACGAGACGACCGGCCTGATCGGAGCGGCCGAGTTCGAGACGATGAAGCCGTCGGCGTTCCTGGTGAATATGGCTCGTGGGGCGGTGGTGCAGACCGACGCGCTGTACACCGCCCTGACGACCGGACAGATTCGCGGAGCCGCATTGGATGTGACCGATCCGGAACCGTTGCCGCGAGACCACCCGTTGCTCGCAGTCGACAACGTGATCATTCTGCCTCATTTGGGCAGCGCGTCGAATCGGACGCGTGAGCGGATGATGAACATGTCGATTGAGAACTTGGAAGCCGGATTGTCAGGAACGGACTTGCCGTATCGGATCGAAGGCTAAGGGCCAGACTCCGCCTGACCACGACTAGCGAATCGGACAGAATACGATGCAGATTTGGCCCTATCTCCCCCGCCTGAATGCCGACGCCCCGTCGATCGAAGCGGTCATCAAGCGTGATCTCGAGGACTTTGTGGTCGAAGAGGTGGCGGCGTACGAGCCGTGTGGGCATGGTGAGCACCTGTTTCTGTGGATCGAAAAACGAGACATTGCGGCCGAAGAGCTACTCAAACATCTCGCCGGCAAGCTGAAGGTTCCCGGTCGAGACATTGGGGCGGCGGGCATGAAGGATCGCCGGGCCATCACGCGCCAGTGGGTCTCGGTCCCGGCAGCGGTCGAGTCGAGGCTGGACTCAGTCGAGACTGAAGCGATCCGCGTGCTGAAAGCGGTTCGCCACAAGAACAAGCTGAAGACCGGCCACCTGGTGGCCAACCGGTTCAGTATCCACGTCCGAGGCATCGCGAAGCCTTTGCGTGAGGAGGTTTGCCGCTCGGCCGCTCGCGTCGCAGCCGGCGGGTTCCCCAACTACTTCGGGCCTCAGCGGTTCGGCCACGAAGGCCAGACCGCCACGCAGGGCTTCGATCTACTCAAGAAACAACTCCGCCCCGGCCAGATCCCTCGGCAACGACGCCGGTTCCTGATCCGCCTGTGCATCTCGGCCGCTCAGGCCATGGTCTTCAACAGTGTGCTGGCGAACCGGATCACGCATGGCAGGATGGGGACGGTGACTGTCGGTGACGTATTGCAGAAGACGGAATCGGGGGGGATGTTTGTTTGCGAGAGTGTCGAGGAGGACCAGGCGAGGTTCGAGGCGGGTGAGTTGGTTCTGACCGGGCCGATGCACGGTCCGAAGATGAAACGAGCCGAAGGCAAGCCCGCCGCGTGGGATGCCGAGGGGTTGGCGAGGTGGGAGTTGACCGAAGAGCAGTTTGCCGAGTTCTCGCGGGTCGCTCATGGGACCCGCCGCCGCCTGATGGTCACGGCCAAGGACCTGGTGGCGGAACCGGTCACCGGAGGAGTCCAGATCTCAGTCACACTCCCCTCGGGCGTCTACGCCACCGTACTGCTCCGCGAAGTACTCGGCCTGGAAGCCTAAGCTCCGACCTCAATCTGGAGGCCGGTGTTGGTGATTGTGTAGGGGACGATTCGGTCGTCGCACGCGCTGCCGCGGTGCTTGGCGATGTGCAGGGCTCGGCCCATTGTGTCCTCGTACCGGGTCTTGCCCATCAGGATGATCGTGTTGGCGTTGCTCAGCAGGTCGCCGCTCTCGATCGGTCGTTCGAGCAGATCGTCGAGCATGACGTCGTGCGAGGTGTACATCAGCAGGCAACCGATGTCAGCCTGGTCCCAGGCGTGCTGGGTGACCCGTTCGGCGTTCTGCCGGAATCTCTCGCGGAACAGATCCCGGGCAACCCAGTCGTGGTCTTTTCTGAGAATCTGGTGATAGATGTACTCGAACAGATCCAGTTGCCAACTGTCACTGGCACGATCGGTCGGTTCGATTCCATCGACCAGGCAGCGTCGGACTCCGTGAGCGAAGTTGCCATAGAAGAAGGCGATGGCCTGCTGCAGTTTGCGAGACAGCTCGACCTTCCATTCCTTCCAGTCGTCCGGATCGAGGTCACTCTTGGTCACTCGTCGGCCGCTTTGTCGAAAGATGTGTGTGTAGTCGAATCGGGCCTTGGCGCTGTCCCAGACGTGTTCGGGCAATTCGGACGTTTCGGGCGGTTTTTCGGTCAGTGTCCAGTCGAACAGGCGGCTGGCGTAGTCGGCGTGGTTCTGCGAATCGCCACGCGTGGCCATGTCGAACAGCACGCCGCGTTGACCGTCCTGCTGCAGACCTGCGTTGGCGAAGGCGAGTCCGAGCTGGGTCTTGCCGATCCCGGTGGCTCCGACCACAACAGTCAACGACCCCTTGAGCAGTCCTCCGCCGAGCAGGCTGTCCAGGTCGTGGAGGCCGGTCGAGAGTCGCGTCGTGCCGGTCGAGTTCATCGTCAGATCGTAATCCAGCGGTCACGACTGGCGACATCCCAACGCTCGACCAACTCGCCGTTGTCGATGACGAAGACCTGGCGGTGCAAGGCTGATGTCGGGCAGATGTGCCAGGGGGTCCCGATCAGGACGTCACCGGGCGAGTACTCGCCGGCTCGGTCCGTTTCGAGCACCAGGTGTTCTTCGTTTTGCAGCACCTGTACGGCGTCGGGCAGGTCGGGAAAGTGGACACGTTTTCCCATCGGAGGATCGCTGGCGACAGCCTTGTAGCCCAGGTCGAGCGTGATGCGGTCGGAGGTGGGTCGACTGACGACTCGGGTCAAGACGCCGGCCGCCGGAGGAAAGTCCATGTCGGGGAAATGGCTGCTGTAGCCGCCGTCGTTGTAGACGCAGGTGCCGGGGCTCAGTTCGATGGTCGGGTCGCCCTTTTCGGCATAGATCGGAAACGACGCCGTGCCTCCGGCCACCATTCGCGGCACCGTGAGTCCTTCGGCGACCAGTCGGTCGCGAAACTCGAGCACCCGATCGAATTCCCTGTCCACGGCCACTCGACGCTCGTCACGGTCTTCCTGGTGCTGGTGCCCGTCGTAGACATGAAGCCCGCCGGTGACCAGGCCATCGGTTTCGTGGATCTGCCGGTACAACCCGGCCGCGGTGTCGCCGACTCCGATTCCCGTGCGGTGCTGGCCGGTGTCGATGTCGAGTAGAACTTCGATCTGTTGCCCGGCGGCGGACATCGCCGTGCCCAGATCGCGGATCGGGTCGCTGTGGTCGGCGGTGGCCGAGAAGATCACGTTGGGGTAGGTGCTGCAAAACGCGACCGCGCGGCCGATGTTCGGGCCGACCAGGTTGTAGGCCAGGAAAATGTCCGACACGCCCGATTCGACCAGCATCTCGGCTTCGGCAAACGTGGCACATTTGTGCTTGAGTATGCCTCGGTCGACCTGCAAACCGACCACTTCACGCGTCTTGTGGGTCTTGCAGTGAGGTCTGAGCCGAGAGGGATCGCCGGCGATCTGGATCATCGCGTCGATGTTGCGAATCAGCCGGTCGCGAAAGATAACCAGTGCCGGCGAGATGATGGCCGACGCGTCGTGGATAGTCGGGGGTGAGGTCATGGGGTTTGGCCCGCTCGAGACGCGGGTTCTTAAAAGAAGACTTGGTCGGCCGTGTTTTTCAATAACCACTCGCGGTCGTCGTTGTCGAGGAAGTCGAGTCCGGATTTGATGAGGTCGATCGAAGCCTTGTAGGTGTGTCCCTTGACGACCTGGAACGGAGCATCCGACGCCCACATCAGTCGCTTGCGGCCGTAGGCATCGAGCAACTGGCGGATCATGCCTCCGAGATCGTGGTATGGCGGTGTCTTCTTGCCCAGGGCGTAGTAGGCCGAAATCTTGACATAAGAGTTCTTGTGTCGGGCCAGGTCGGTGAGTGCCTTGATCTCGGCCGGCTTGATCTCACCGGTGACTCCGATCCGGGCAAAGTGGTCGATCACGACGGTGGTGTCGGGGTAGCGACGGCACATGCGATCGATCGCCGGCAGTGCGTCGGCGTCAATCAGGCAGCACATGGCCAGGTCTTCCTTGGCCGCGGTCTTCCACATCGAGTGCATGGCCGGGTGATCGAGCCACTGGTCGACCGTTTGGTTCTTGGGGTAGATGCGGAACCCACGCACCCCCTGCCCCTTCATCTTTCTCATTTCCAGGTCCACTCGGGGCTGGTCCTGATCGATCACAGCCACGCCACTGAAGCTGCCGGTGTGTTGGCGGATGGTGTCCAGCATGTAGCTGTTGTCGTAGCCGTAGAACGACATCTGGATCAGCACGACACGGTTGACGCCGACCGCCTTCATGTTGGCCTGCAGCTCCTCGACGGTGAAGCTGGGCGGGTCCATGCTGAAACGTCGGTAGCCGGGTCCCAGCGGGTAGGCCTTGGTGTCGGGAGTCCAGATGTGCGAGTGGGCGTCGATGAAGTTCATGGTGTCCTAGCTCGCCTCGTGGAAGTACTTCTTGACCAGGTCGGCCGGCGGCGGCGGTGTGCGGATCGTGACGACGTAGCCGATGGCGAACGACGTGACGAGTCCGATGATGATCGGGTCAATGCTGAAGGGGCGGTAGGGCGAGAACCCGTTGCCTTGGAAGAAACCGACCAGGTAGAGCGACAGGTGAGCGGCAAATCCGGACACCATGGCTGCGATGCAGCCCTGCGCATTCGAGCGTGGCCAGTACAGTGCGTAGACGACCGCCGCCAGGAAACAGGCGGCCAGGCCACTGCCGGTGTAGACGATGATGTCCTGCAGGAACTCGGGCGGATTCATCGCTCCGAACAACGCTCCTATCCCGGCGACCATGGTGATCACATAGCTGAGCGTCTTGATCTTCTTTTCCTCGGCGTCGGGGTTGATGTTCCGCTGGTAGATGTCGCGGACGAGTGCCGAGGAGATCATCAGCAGGAAGCTGTCGACGGTTGACATGACCGCGGCGAACGGGGCGGCGATCAGCAGGCCGGCCAGCCAGCCCATGCCGATGTTCTGAGTCAACTCGACGGCCATCTGAGGCATGATGCGGTCCGGTTCGGACTCCATCCCCGGCATCAGCACTCGGGCACAACAGAAGATGATCACCAGCGGGAAGTAGATGGCTGTGTAGTACATGGCGACGGTGAAGATGGACCGTCTGAGTGTGACAGTGTCCTTGAAGGCCATCAGGCGGACCATGTTGCTGGGCTGGCCGGTTCCCGAGATGGCCCACATGAAGAAGAACGAGATGGCCAGAGAGAGTGGCATGAAGCCGTCGGAGTTTTCGCGGTGAGGACCCGGTCCGGTGACGTACGAACCCGACTGATCGGGCTTGGCACCGTAGGCGTAGTCGTTGATTTCGTTGATTTCGAGCTTCACCAGCCCGGTGACGTTGCTCGGTTCGCGGCCGTCGGCGAGTCGTCGTCGGACTTGGACGATGTCGGCCGGAGTGACAATTTCCCAGACTTCGACCTCCTTGGCCGTCGACTTCGACGGCGTCAGGTCGTAGCGTTTCTTGATCTTCAACAGTCGCTGGTCCGTGCCAGTGCCCAGGAAGATCCACGACCCCGACGGCACGGTGACGTCTTGGCCTGAGTTGACGGCAGTGAGTGTTGCGGTGCCCTTGCGTGGAGGCACCATCTTGGCCATGGCCCGGGTGACCTGTTCGAGCCCCGCGCCCTGGTCGGTCTTGGCCACGCTACCGGCCTGCTGGATCGCCAACGGCAGCATGATCAACACTCCGACAACCATCACCACACCCTGCATCACGTCGGTCCAGACCACCGCGTGAAATCCGCCGTAGGTTGTGTAGACGATCACCGCGACGCCAAAGACGACCAGGCACAACAGGTACTCGTTGCCATGTGAGCACAGCGAGGAAACCCAGTCGGGCAGGCTGGCGGCCGAGGAAGTGAAGGCGTCGATCGGGCCCAGCAGAGTCTTCAGGATCGTGCTGCCACCCTTGAACTGAGCGATCAGGTTGAAGGTCATGAAGAACACGATCAGCGAGACGGCGATCAACCCGAAGGCGACGCTGCGGAAACGGTCTCGGAGCACGTCGGGGATGGTGATCGCTTCGGCCGTCCGAGCCACCTCGTTCATCCGCTTGCCCAACAGGCCCATGACGCAAATCGGCACCACCATGTAACTGCCGATCCACAGACCCAGGCTCCAGCCATGAGTGTAGATCTTGCTCGGGAAGCCCATGAAACTGCCACCCGACGAACTGGTCGCGGCCAGCGTCAGGGCGAATGCCCAGACACCCAACCCCCGACTGCCCAGAAAGTACTCGCTCAGGAAGTTCCGCCCCTTGAGCAACCGGTTCGACATTCCGGCGATGGCGAACACTCCAACCATGTAGATCAGAAACGTCCACAGCACCGCAGTGCCCGAATCGCCCGCTCCTAGCAGTGTCGTCTGAAGCCAGCTCATGCCGCACCTCCTTCGTTCGCAGCCACACCAGCCCCCGCCCCTGCTGCCGATTCACTGGTGTCGACCTCGTCGCCGGCGGAACCCAGTTCGTCGTCCTTCATGAAGCAGAAGCAGACCCAGGCACTAAACAGATCGGCGATGATCCACGGCAGCAGGATGCCGGTGAACAGCCAGCTGGGCATCCCCAGTGTCGTACTGAACGTTTCGGCGTCGACCGTGTGGCCGTACCCGTTGAAGTAGCAATAGGGCACGCTCCAGCACAGTGCGACAAACCACGATCCGAAGATCACGATCGCTTCGCGACGTGAATTGAGGAACACTCGGCTGAAGCGCGGTGTTACCGCCGGGTCGTTGCCCGAAGGCGCCATCTGTTGGGAACTCATCCAGAGCCTCGTGCTGCCAATGGAGACGGTGCGAGGCGGGTGATTGTACGTTTGGTTGGTGGAGGTTGCAAAGAGGGGGGGCC
>CAVOEV010000062.1:0-20344 GCA_963694825.1 Planctomycetota bacterium | reverse complement strand
AGATGCACAAAAAAAAAAAACGAATCGTACGACGACGCAAACGCTGACGGCTGCGTACTGAATCCAACCACTAACTCAAACGCATGACACTCTCCAAACCCACTGCCAATGAAATGGATCAAAATGAAGGCAGCTATGTCGAACGACATCGACGACCGGTGCTCAGCACATCGCCTAAGCCCGATTCCGCCCGCCCAATCGACAAGGTCAGCCCAGACTCGCCAGATTGTCATCAACTGGCATTCAAATGAATTCCCGACCAAAAGCAAACTGAATCGACGTTTTCTTGTAATTCGCAACCCACCCCTGTCAGTCCCGAACAACATACACCCACATCCGCCACAACAATCCTCCCGTCATGTTGGAAGCGACAGCAATGGGTCGTTACAGTGAATCGCGTTGCTGTTTCTGCCATTCGGAGCCAGACCATGTCATCGGCCGACGAACTGCTGAAGGTCTACACCGTTGGCGAGCGGACCGTGCTCGGCTTCGGTGGCCAGGAAATCGTCTCCCAACTCAACGTCTCGGTCTACCGCGATCACCTGATCTCGCTGATCCAAGAGCACGAAGCCAAAACCGTCGCCTTCGATCTCACCGGCATCGTCGTCATCCCCAGCGGGCTTCTCGGATTGCTCGCCTCGCTCCGCGAACACGACGTCACCGTCGAACTCTACAACCCCTCGGACGACGTCAGCGAAGTCCTCTCCGTCACTCGCCTCGACGAAATCCTGAACGTCAAACAGGGCGATCCGCTCGAAAACTCCGCCGAGGACGAAACTGACGACGACGGCGGTTTCGATGACGACCAGGACGACAACAACTAGGCGGCCAGCCGCTCAGTCGGGGATCTCCCAAAGCCGGACCATCTTGTCGCGGCCGGCTGAGGCGAGTTGTTTGCCGTCGCTCGAAAAATCGAGCGCATGACAGCTGAATCCAAGTTTTCCGCCCGAATGACCCGGCAAAGTCGTCTTCAAGGCCGAATCAGACGTCGACCAGATCCTGATCTGACCGTGACGTTCCCCAGAAGCCAGTAACAAACCATCCGGCGAATAACACAGCGACAGCACCAGGCCCTTGTGCCCCGTCAACGCCGCCTGTGACTTCCCGTCGTCGACCGACCAGACACGCACAACCGTGTCGAAGCCGCCCGACGCCAACCGATCGCCCTTCGGGGAAAATGCCAACGCCGAGACCTGCTGACCACCATGGCCGGCCGGTTTCGAAATCGACTTGGCCGTCGCCGTGTCCCAAATGCCAACCTCGCCCGTCCTGCAACCCGTCGCCAGCCGCGTCCCGCTGCGATCAAACACCAACGTGTCGATCCAACTCTTGTGAGCCGTCCACTGCCGCAAAGCAACCAGTTTCCCGCCCGCCGCCAAGTCCAAACCATATAACTGCACGCCACCGTCTCGCATCCCGCAGGCCAACTGACGACCGTCACCAGAAATTGTCACCATGGCAATCCGCTGGCCCGGCAAACCGTTCCACGAATTCCGCAACTCACCCGTCGCAGGATCCCACGACTTCACCGACCGCTGACTCGACGTCAACAACGTCCTGCCGTCAGACGTGTACCGAACCGCCAACACCCAATCCGTGTGATCGCTCAACGTCCGCCGCGATGGACCTCCCGACGGATCCCACAATCGCACCGTCTCGTCCCAGCCACCACTGGCCAATTGGCCACCGCCTGGAGCAATCGCCACCTGAGACACACTGTTGGTGTGACCGGAGAACTCAGTCGGCTTGGGAGCCTGTGCCGATGCAGTGGTGACTGCTGTGACTGCGGTGGTGGCTACAAGGACTAGCAGCCGCTTGGCGTGTTGCAGGTACATCTTCTCTATCTTCAAGGTGACCGGCTCCCATCAAAGTTGGCTCACATGATTGTAACGTGTTACGATGCCCGCCGCGAAAGTCGAACTCTTTTCAGGACCTATCCCATGCCCCCGACCGATTCCTCGAGTCTGCACCACGGCGGTTGGTCTCGCCGCGAGATCCTGCAGGCGGGAACCCTGGGCCTGATGGGGCTGTCGATGGCCGACGTCGAGCAGCTACAGGCCGCTTCGGGATCGCCCCGCCGACCTCGATCGGTGATCTACGTCTTCCTGACCGGCGGGTTGGCTCAGCACGAGAGTTTCGATCCCAAGCCCGACGCAACGGCCAACATCCGTGGCGAGTTCGATCCGATCTCGACTCGCACGCCCGGCGTCCAGATCTGTGAGCACCTGCCGCTATTGGCAGCCCGCAGCGACAAGTGGGCTCTGTGCCGCAGCCTCTCACACGGCTGGAACGAACATCTCCAAGGCACCAGCCTGATGCTGACCGGCCGCTCGGAACTGCCGCCCAGCTTCGGCAACAGCCCCAAATCCACCGACTTTCCCGGTATCGCGGCGATGGCTGGACGGATGATCCCCGGCCGAAACGGACTGCCCGGCTCGGCCGTGCTGCCCTACCCGATCACAACCCCCGGCACACTGGCCGGACGCATGGGGCCGCGGTTTGATCCCTGGCTGCTCAAGGCCGCCAGCGACTGCAAATGGTCCGGTGCCTGCCCCAACTGCTGGGACCACCAGCGACGACCCGAAGCCCGACACACCGGCTACCCTGTCTTCCGTGCACCCAACCTCAGCCTCGCCGATGGACTCACACAACAACGCATCGACACTCGCAAGTCGCTGCTGAATACCATCGAACGCCAGCAACGGTTCCTGGACCGCTACGCCACCGTCAACAGCCTCGAACGATACCGCAGCGGGGCACTCAGCCTGCTGACCTCCGGTCGAGTCCGCCGAGCGTTCGATATCGAACACGCCGACCCCAAGGCACTCGACCGCTACGGACGAAACCTCTTTGGCTACTCGCTGCTGATGGCCGCTCGGTTGGTCGAGGTCGGAGTCAGCATGGTGCAGGTCAACCTGGGACGCGGCGGATTCGACACTCACGGCAACGCCTTCGATCACCTCAAAAACCTCATGCTCCCACCCACCGACCAGGCACTTTCGGCTCTGATCGATGACCTCCACGACCGAGGCCTTCTCGAAGACACCCTGATTGTCGCCGCCGGAGAATTCGGACGCACGCCGCGTGTCTTCACGCTACCGCAGTACTACGAACTGCCCGGCCGTGACCACTGGGGAGCAGTGCAAAGTGTGTTCTTTGCCGGGGCCGGAGCCAATAGTGGCAAGGTGATCGGTGCCTCGGATGCCGATGGCGGTCAGCCCAAAGACAACAAGCAGACACCCGAAAGTCTGGCGGCGACAATCTACGATGCACTGGGGATCGACCGCCACGCCACCTGGCCCGACAACTTCAACCGACCCTACCCCGTCTACCACAGCTCGCCAATCGAGGGGCTGTTGGCGTAGAAACACCCGACAACCGTGGCGACTACCCCGCCCCGACCGGCGGCATCACCATCAACTCGTCGTCATCGGTCAACTCGCGACCCCGGTCACGCTCCATCTGGTTGTTGACCATCACCAGGTGCACGAAGTTGCTCGGCACATCCATCGCAGCCAACGCGTCGCTGATCGTCGACCCCCCAGGAAGTTCCAACACGGCTCCCTCGGGTGTCTTCTCCTTCAACGCAGCCATCAGTTTCACTCGAATCCGTATCACTGGGCCGCTTCCGCTTCCGCTTCCGCTGCCGCCGCTGCTGCTGCATCGGCCGCCGCCTGCAACGCAGCCGCCTTGGGGGCGATCAACTGCGCGTGCGAGCCATCAACGGTCGTCGTCGGAACCTCGCCGCCGAAGTGGTACCCTCGAGGCTCACTCTTGCGACCCAACAAGGTTATCCCGGCCAACTTGGCCGCCACTCCCGTTGCGATGTACGCCCGGCGAACGTCAAACGGGTTCTCCTTGAGAAACCCTTTCCACGCACCCAGTTCGGTCCGAGTCTGCATCATCCCCTTGACCATGCCCACGTCGGTCAACATGCCCAGGTTGTTCGCTTCACCAACAAACACCGCTCCACCGATCCGCTCGCCGTCAAAAATGAACTTGCGGTAAATGTGATCGGCCGCGTTGGAAATCGTAACCGCATCCTCGGACCGGTCGGCCCAGTTCCCGAAACTGGCGTTCTGTAGTCCGCACACGTCCAGGATGTTCAGTGACAGACTGCCCGAATAGACCGCGTCATGACCGGCCATGTTCGCTCCGGCAATTCGACCGTGGTCCACAGCGGTCGGTTGAATCGAATGAATCTCGTTGTCGCCGCCGCCCAGCACTGGCCCCTGAGCCGCATCGCCGCCAGCGTACACACCCTCGACACTCGTCTGACAACGGTCGTTGACGATGATCCCCGCATCCACCTCGATCCCGGCATCGACAGCCAATTGAGTGTTCGGCTGGATGCCCGTCGCCACAATCACCACGTCCGCTTCGATCGTCGCACCACCGGACAACGACACTACCTTGCCACCACCCTCGGCCTCGGCAATCGATTCGACCGAAGACCCCGTGTGCACCGAAACCCCCTTGCCACCCAGCCAGCTTTCCACCAACCCTGCCGAAGTGCCATCGAGCATCCTGGGCAGCACATGATCTTCACGCTCGATGACCGTCAGGTCAAAGCCTCGCTTGTGCATGGCGTTGAGCATGATGAAGCCGATGAAACCGGCTCCGATCATCGTCACCCTCGGTCTCTCGAGCCCGGCCGTCGCTTCTAACAGGCTGGCCGTTTGTTCGAGTGTCCACAACGACTGCACGCCAGGCAGATCGGTTCCTGGTATCGGCAGACCGGCCGGTGACGCTCCGGTGGCGATCAGCAACGAGTCGTACTCGAGTGAACTCCCGTCGCAGACGGTCACCGTACGAGCAGCCGTGTCGATCGCAGTCGCTCGCTGGCCAATCTTCGCGTCGACGCCCAATCGAGACAACTCGGCGTCGTCGACCGTATGAATGTGCTCGCGAGGAACTCTGCCCGAGAGCCAATAGGGCAGAGCCATCCTGGAATGAGGTGTTTCGTCGCAGACTAAAGTGATCGATGACTCGGAGCCGCCGAATTGACGGATGGTCTCGATCGCATTGGTGGCCACCGGGCCACCTCCAATTATCACATGCTTCGTCATGGTCAGTTGTCCCCTTACTCGCGGCAGCATTTCCCACCGCCTAAATCATTTCGGCCCTTGGGCTCTACATCGATGCCAAGCCCAACTCGGCCAGCTTCTCCTCGGTCGGCACACCCTCCTCGTCCCAACCACGCTCGCGGTAGTAGACCGGCAACATCGCGTCCAGATCGACGGTGACTCCGGCTGAAGGGCCTTCGGTGTGAGGTTCTTTGAGTAGTCGTTTGGGAAGAGTGTCGTCGGCCTTGGTCAGACCAGCCTTCAGGTTCCACAACCGCTCCAGGTTCCAGGTCTTCTCGCCAATCGCAACAAAGTCGTCCACCGTGTAGTCGACACCGGTCGCTGCGGCAACTAATGGAGTGAATGACTCGAGCGAGCCGCCGGCGAAACCGGTGAACAGGCACAGGCCGGTGGCATCGTGAGCCGTCGAACGGTGCTGCTCGTGGACCACCCACTCACTCTTGCCGTCGGTCGTGTGAGGCGTACTTTCCGAGGTCTCGAAACCGGGTGTCCAGGCCCTCAGATGACACGCACCACGGTTGCAGGTGGCATACGCCACACCCATGCCGACGAAGCCACGAGGATCATACGCCGGGAACTCCTGGCCCTTGACCCCCATGAACACATCGGGATTGCCCCACTTTTCGCCCATCAACTTGGACCCCTCGGCCAACTCGTCACCAAACCCCTCGCGATATGCCGTCGCTTCAACCATCCGCACCAACGCTTCGGCCGATCCGAATTCCAATGGCAACTCGACATGCTCGTCAGTTACCGTCCCCTCCTGATACAACTCCATCGCACTGGCCAGGGTCGATCCCATCGAGATCGGGTCCATGCCCAGGTCGTTGCACAACCAGTTGGCCTTGAGCACCGCGTCGAGATCGCCGACGCCGGTGTCGGCACCCAACGCCCAAGCCGACTCGTACTCGGGACCCTCACCCGCCTGCTTCCAGTTCCGAGGATGAGTGTTGACCAGAAACTTGTCGGAATGCTCTCCCAACTCGCAAACTCGGCCACAGGCGATCGTGCAGGCGAAACAGGCCTTGTTGGTCGTCAACCGAGTGTCGCGAATCGTGTTGCCGTTCAAATTCTCGGCCTCCTCGAACTGACCTTGCTGGAAATTCCGAGTCGGCAGTGCACCGAAGGCCTGGGTCAGATCGATCGTCGAGGCGGTACCGTACATGCCAAAGGCCTCGTACGTCGGATTGGACCTCATCACACCATGCATGTCCCACAACGCCTGCATGAACGCGTCGCCGTCGGCGATCGTCACACTGCCGGTACCGCGGACGGCGATGGCCTTCAAACCCTTCGAACCCATCACCGTGCCCACCCCGCTACGACCCGCCGCTCGGTGCTTGTCGTTCATGATGCAGGCGAACTTCACCAGGTTCTCGCCGGCCGGACCAATGCAACACGTCCGCAATCCCGGGATCCCCAACTCCTCACGCAATCCGTCCTCCGTCGCGCCGACATTCTTGCCCCACAAATGCGTCGCGTCACGCAACTCGACCTTCTCGTCGTAAATGAACAGGTACTTCGGAGTCTTCGACGCACCGCTGATCAAGACCAGGTCGTATCCGGCAAACTTCAATTCCGGACCCCAGAAGCCTCCCGAATTCGACGTGGTGATGCAGTTGGTCAATGCCCCCTTGGTGACCACCATGTAACGAGACCCGCACGGAGCACAGGTGCCCGTCAGCGGACCGGCGGCGAAAATCAAGACGTTCTCCGGAGACAACGGATCCACCGTCGGGTCCATCTCCTCGTACAAGTACCGGTCCGCCAATCCGCGGCCGCCAATGTACTCCTCCATCCACTCCCGCGGGATGTCCTCGGCCACAGCCGTGCCAGCCGTCATGTCGACTCGCAGCATCTTACCTGTCCAACCACTCATCGTCGTTTCTCCGCTGGGTTTGACACCTCACACGGCGTCGGTTGGGGTCGTGTTCGTAAGTCGAGTGGCCCGAACCGCTGTGCAAGCCACCGGACCGTTTGCCGGATTAGTCGGAACAACCCGAAGCCGCGATGTACTTCGAGTTGACCGTCTCGGCCCAAGGTTCCAGCCAACTGCCACTTTCGTCCGAATCGATGAACTCGATCGCCGACGTCGGACACGCCGCCTCGCAGGCTGGCTCGCCTCCGCACAAGTTGCACTTGCTCGCTGTGCCAGTCATCGGCAACGTGTAAACCGTCCCGAATGGACAGGCCACCGTGCACAAGTGGCAGCCGATGCACAAAGAATCACTGACAACCTTCGCTCCACTGCCCGGCTCGATACCGATCGCGTTGACCGGACACGCTGTCATACACCACGCCTCGTCACACTGAAGACAGGTGAATGGGGCGTAACTGGCCTCCTCGTCGAAAACATTCACGCGGATCAACGAACGAGACGGTTGGAATGTCCCGGTCTGGACCCACGAACAGGCCAACTCGCACTGCATGCAACCGGTACACCGGTTGGGCACAATATTCAACATCATCGTCATCAAATGACCTCCTCACGATTGGACGCCCGGCCGCACCATGTGATCCCGCGACCGCAACGATGCCACGTTGTACCCCTTGTTGGCCAGAAAGTCAAAATCGGTTGCCACACAACCGCGACTGGCTCATCCGCCAACATCACCGCTGCGTTGTGCTCGAGAGCGGTTCGGCCGAGAATGCTCGGCGGACAGACAGTAAGCACAGCACCTCAAACTGCAACCCAATCAGCCCATCCCCACAATAGAAAGCCACTCCGCACATGCCCATGCAAGTCGACCAGGCCATCGCCGAGATCCTGAAGCGAGAAGGCGTCGAGCAGATCTTTCTGTTCCCGTTCACCCCAATCCTCGAAGCCGTCTCGGCCGCCGGCATCCGACCGATCGTCGCCCGACAGGAACGTGTGGCCGAAAACATGGCCGATGGATTCTCACGAGTCAGCAACGGCAAGCGGATCGGGACGGTCACCGTGCAGCAGGCCGCTGGAGCCGAAAATGCGTTCGCCGGCATCGCCCAGGCCTACACCGATTCCAGCCCCATCCTGTTCCTGCCCGGTGGCATGCCACGCAGCGAATCGGGTACGCCGCCCAGCTTCAACGCCGTCCCCAACTATCAGGCCACCACCAAGTGGGCCGATCAACTGCTGACAGCCGACTCGCTGACACAACGCATGCGACGTGCCTTCACCGCTCTGAGAACCGGACGGCTCGGCCCCGTCCTGCTCGAAATCCCCACCGACGTCGCCGTCGAAAAACTCTCCGGCGAACTCGACTACACACCGGTCACCGCGGCTCGGATCGGAGTCGATCCCGATGCGGTCCGAGATGCCGCTCGACTGCTGCTGGCTGCCAAACGGCCCATGATCTGGGCCGGACAGGGTGTCCTCTATTCCGAAGCCACACCGGCCGTTACCGAACTGGCCGAATTCCTGGCCGCTCCGGTCATGACCACACTGCTGGGGAAAAGCGGCTTCGACGAAACACACCCGCTGGCACTGGGCACCGGATCCCACAGCTGCACCGACATGGCAATCGATTACCTGGACCGCTGCGACACCATCCTCGCACTGGGAAGTAGCCTCACTCGAAGCGTCTTCGCTCCCGATATCCCAACCGGAAAACGGATCGTTCACAATACGATCGACCCACGCGATCTGAACAAACACCACGTCGCCGATGTCCCGCTTCTGGGCGACTGCCGATTGGCAGCCGTCGCACTGCTCGAAGAACTCAAAAAACAATTGGGACACGACTCGGGGCGACCCGAACTGAACAAAGTCAAAGACCACGTCGCCGCGACGACCGCCGCCTGGGACGCTCGCTACGCCAAGCTGATGGCCAGCGACCAGACACCGCTGAACCCCTACCGAATCATCGGCGACTTCATGGCACTCACTGATCCCCGGCAGACCATCGTCACGCACGATTCAGGTAACCCCCGAGACCAACTGGTGCCGCTGTACAAGGCAACCACGCCCCGAGGCTACCTGGGCTGGGGACACTCGACGCAACTCGGCTTCGGACTCGGAGCCATCATGGGCGCCAAACTCGCGGAACCCGAAAAACTCTGCGTCAACTTCATGGGAGACGCCGCCATCGGCATGGTCGGCATGGACATCGAAACCGCCGTCCGTGAAGACATCCCCATCCTCACCGTCGTGCTCAAGAACTCGGCCATGGGCAACTACGAAAAACATATCCCCATCTCGGTCGAAAAATACGGCACCAAGTTCCTCTCCGGAAACTACGCCGACCTCGCCCGCTCGCTGGGTGCCCACGCACAACGAGTCGAACGGCCCGAAGACGTCCGGCCCGCATTCCAACGAGCCATCGAATCCACACAAAACGGACAAGCCGCACTCATCGAATGCATCACCTGCGAAGAACCCGATATGCCCATCCCAATCCGTAAATAGAATGGGAATCATCCCTGTCGAAAGCCACTCAACATGAATCTCCACAACTCCACCAACACTCTCTCTCGACGCCAGTTCCTCCAGACAACCGCCGTCACAACCGCCGTCACAACCGCCGTCACAGCCACCACCGCAGCCACCACCAAACCCAAGTCCGGCCCGAAGGTCAGAACCGTGCTCGGCCCCGTCGATGCGTCGGAACTGGGCGTCACGCTGATGCACGAACACGCTCCAGCCATCGATTGGGCCGAACTCTACGAAATCGATCCGGCACCGATCGATCCGGTCCGCCAACACATGCTCGACCTCACCGTCAAACTGCTCGACCGATTCCACCAAACACTCGGCACCGGCCAAGGTCCCGGTGCGATCGTCGAATGCACGCCCATCCGAGTCGGCCGATACCCTCAGCTGCTCGTCGAACTCGCCCGTAAGACTCCGATCCACGTCATCGCCTGCACCGGATTCTGGTGCGAAGCCATGGCGCCTCAGCATCCCTGGGCCTTGGAACTCGGCCGCAAGAAAAACGCGGATAAGAAAATTGCCGATCTGTACATCCGCGAGATCACCGAGGGCATGGAAGATCCGCACGGTGAATGGGGCCAACGGTTCACCACGGTCCCCGTGGGGATCATCAAGTGTGCCACCAGCAGCCACCTGCGACCCAGCGAACGCGTCTGCCACATCGCAGCTGCCATCGCCAGCAACGAGACCGGCTGCCCGATTACCACGCACACCACCGACGGAGGTGGACTCGAAGAGGCTCAACTGTTCCTCAAACACAGGACCACACCGTCGAAGATCATCATCGGACACCAGGGCAATCTCGATGACCGGACCGAGAGCGAATCGCACGAATACCATCGCCGACTCGTCGGCATGGGCTGCAATGTCCAGTTCGACCGGATCGGACACGCCGAAAAGTACGGCAACACCAAGATCGCTCGGCTGGTCAAGCCGCTGGTCGATTCGGGTCACGTCCGACAGATCTTCTTCAGCCACGACAACGGACCCTACTTCAACAACGACTACACCGGAGCCAAGGGGACCGGCCAGGACTGGAAGATCACTCACAGCGACTACACCGTCGTCACCACCGGCCTGGTGATAGCCATGAAGGAACTCGGTATCACCGACAAGCAGATCCAGACCATGCTCGTCGAAAACCCTCAACGCATCCTCGCCTTCTGATCCGATGCCCGTCTTCCCGGTGGAATCTCTGGACGACCCGCGGATCGAGATCTACCGGAATCTCCGGTCGACCAACCGCACCCGCGACCTGGGGATGATGGTGGCCGAGAGTGACCGGGTGGTGAGACGCATGATCGAAAGTGATTGCGAAATGGTCTCGCTGCTCCTGAGCGACCGCAAGTTGCCACTGTGCATCGACTGGATCCCTCGCGACCTCCCCACCTACGTCCTGCCCACAGACCAGGCCACCCAACTCGTCGGCTTCGACTTCCACGCCGGACTGCTCGGCTGTGCCCTGCGCCCCCCCTCGCCACTGCTCTCTGAACTGGTCGACACCGACCGCCAGGTCCAGACCCTGCTGGCCTGCCCCGGAATCGCCGACCCTCAGAACCTGGGCGTGATCATCCGACTGGCAACCGCCCTGGGGATCGACGGGCTACTGACCGACAATCGCACCGCCGACCCCTTCTCGAGACGCACGCTGAGAGTCTCAACCGGAGCAGCCCTCAAGCTGCCCATCCGCACCTCAGACGACCTCCACCACGACATCGCCTGGTTACGCGACACGGTAGGGTTTCAGACCGCCGGAGCCGTCCTCGACCAGAACGCCATCCCGCTGCACCAGGTCGCTCGGCCCAATCGACTGGTCCTGATGCTCGGCAACGAAACCTCCGGCCTCGACCCGTCCCTGGTCGATCTCTGCGACCAACTCTGGACTATCCCGATGACCGATCAAGTCGATTCGATCAACGTCTCCGCAGCCGCCGGCATCTTTCTCTATCATCTCCAACAACCATCACCCCATAGCTAGGTCAGGCTCTGCCTGACAAGACAACCAATCGGCCGACGATGTCACGCACAGCCTGACCTACAAAATCCTGTTCCTCAGTACAAAGCCATACGCCATGCAACTTCGCCCCCTGGGCTCGAGCGGCCTGCTCGTCTCCCCCATCTGCCTGGGCACAATGACCTTCGGCACGCCGGTCCCCGAACCCGATGCGATTCGACTCGTACACGAATCCATCGACATGGGCATCAACTTCATCGACACCGCCAACGTGTATGAAGGTTACGACCGAGTCCTCGGCAGTGCCGGCGGCGTGGCCGAGGAGATCACCGGCAAGGCGATCGCCGGCCGACGCAACCAGGTCGTGCTCGCCACCAAGGTCGGTGCCCCGCTCGGATCAGGACCCCAGGACCGAGGCCTCTCGCCACTGCACATCCATCGCGAAATCGACGCCAGCCTCAGACGACTCGGCACCGACACCATCGATCTCTACATCATTCACTGGCCCGACCGACACACGCCCCTGGAATCCACGCTCGAAACACTCGATCAAATCGTCCAGGCCGGCAAGGCTCGCTACATCGGAGTCTCGAACCACTCGGCAGCACAACTGTGCCGGATGCTGTGGCTCTCTGAACAAAACGGCTGGGTCCGCCCCGTCTCGTCACAGATCCCCTTCAGCTTCCTCCGACGTGACTTCCAACACGACCTGCCCTTCTGCAACGAATTCTCAATCGGCGTCACCCCCTACCAGTCTCTGCAGGGAGGACTCCTGACCGGCAAGTACCAACGCGGCCAACAAGCCCCCGAAGGATCCCGGGCCGCCGAAAAGCCCGAATGGGTCTGGGACCGCGACGACGACATGTTCGACAAGCTCGAAGCTCTCGAAAACCTCGCTGCCGAAATCGACACCACCCCGGCTCGATACGCTCTCGCCTGGACACTCGCACAACCGGCCATGTCGTCACTGGTGGTTGGGACCAAACGAACCGATCAGGTGGCCGATGCAGTGGCCGCAACCGAACTGCAGATCCCCTGCGAACACTTCGACAAAATCGATGCGATCGTGCCGCCACCCTGGAAACAAAGCGACCCGATCCGCTGAAACCGTCGCCCCCTGCCCCTGTTATTTCGCCAACTCGGCCCGGTTCGCCGCGATCTCCCGCTCGAGCCAACCCGGTAAGGCCTCGGCGTACTCGCTCGCCTGAGCCACCATGTCGACCCCGACTTGCTGCTGCCACATCTCGGTCAATCGCTCGACCACAGGACCCCGACACCCGTCCCCCACACTCTGCCCCTCAAACGACCTCGCATGCACGATGCCGTACGACGTCGCCGTGCAAAACATCTCGTCGGCCTGCAATGCCTCGAATCGACCCAGGTTCGACTCGACCACACCAATCCCATCACTCTCCGCCAACTCGAACACCATCCCACGACTGACACCCTGGAGAATGTTCCGAGGCTCGGGTGTATGGATCACGCCGTCTTGGACCAGAAAGACATTCCAACCCGGCCCTTCGGCCAGGAACCCGTCCGGGTCGAGCATCAACGGCCAGGCCCCCGCACCAATCCGCTGCCCCTGTAACTCGGCCATCTTGTAATGCAACCGGCTCCGCGTCTTGGCCTTGGCGTCTAGGAGATGAGCCGGCAGAGCCTGCTGGGCCGGGACGACAATGTCGACTCCCCGATTGTACGTCTCGGCGAATGGCCCCATGTGAGTGATCAAGGGCCAGGTGCTGATCGTGACCGTCGGCCCAGTCCCTTCGGGCCACAACGAGCCGTAAACCGGCAACGGACCACGCGATACGTCGTGCATGATCCACCACTCCATTCCCTCGACCTCGGTCGACCGGTTCTTCTCGAGCGTTACCAGGGTCTGCTCGCGCATCTCCTCGATACTCAACCCACAGTCGATCTCGAGTAATCGCAACGAGGCATAGAGCCGATCGAGATGTTCGTCGAGACGGAACGGCTCGCCGAGAAACGTCCGAGTCATCTCGAATGCCATGTCGCCGTACATCAACGCACAGTCGAAAATCGACACCCGAGCCTCTCGCTCGGAAACGAACTCGCCACTGAAATAAACCACCCGCCCAGCCATCAAGATCCTCCTCTCAACCAAGGATTGGCTCACCCGCCGCAGGCGGAGTGCCTGTCCCGACGCTCCAACCGCCCCAGCCGCTCCAACCGCCAACCACCAACCGCCCTTAGAATGACTTGATCACTGTCCCGCCGTCGACCGTGATCGAGGTGCCCGTGATGTAGCTCCCCGCTTCGGTGCCCAACAACAGCGCCGTGCCGACCAGTTCTTGACACTCGCCCCACCGCCCCAGAGCAGTCCGCGTGGCAAAAAATTCCATCTGCTCCTCGCTCAGGACACTCATCGGCAAATCGGTCAGAAACGGTCCGGGACAGATCGAATTGACCGTGATGCCGTGCTCGCCCAGATCCAGTGCACTGGCTCGAGTCAAACCCAGCAGACCGCTCTTGGTCGCCGAGTACGCGTTGCGACCTTCCTTGCTGACCAATCCCATGATCGAAGAAATATGGATCACTCGACCCCAACCTCGCTCCTTCATCCCTGGCACCAATTCCCGGGTCAACGCCATGCAACTGGTCAGGTTCAATTCGATGATCCGGTCCCAGTTTTCGTCGGTAATCGAGTCAATCTGCTCGGGCACGTTCGAACCGGCGTTGTTGATCAACACATCAACACGCCCCATCTCCGACACCGCCGTCTCGGCCAGCCGCTTCACATCCTCACGGTTGGTCATGTCGGACTCGATCGCCAACCCCCTCACATCCAACCCGTCGGTGATCTCGACCAACGCCCGATCCAGTTCGTCCTGGTGCCGACTCGAAATCACCACGTCGGCACCCGCCTCGGCAAAACCCCGGGCCATCGCCAACCCCAGCCCCTTGCTCCCGCCAGTGACCAACACCACGCGGCCCGTACTGTCAAACAATGTTCCCTGCATCGGCCCAAGATCTCCTTCTACTCTACGGTTGCAGTCTGTTCTGGACTTGGAGAAGGTGAGCATACCGGGGCACCGCTCCAGAAAACACGCCAGACGACTACCAGAGACCTCGACTCATGTCTGCACGCATCGATTGGTACTACCACCGCAAGGGCTGAACCAGCTGCGTCAAAGCGCAAGGGTTCCTTGCCAAGACCGATGCCACTGTCCGCGAACAGGCCGACGCACGACAGGAAACCGTCGACGCACGACACGCCGTGACGCTCGCACGACAAGCCTCGCACCTCTACGTCGCACGCGGACGCACGTTTCGACACGTCAACATGAAATCCGAACGGCTCAGCAACACGGAATTGACCGCACTGATCACCGGTCGCAGCGGGACACTCCGCGCACCCACACTCAGACGCGGAAAAACTCTCGTCGTCGGCTACAGCGACGAACTCTACGATGAACTCTTCGGGTAAACTTACTCACACCGCAACACACACTCGCTATAGTCACAACCAGTGGCGTCGCAAGATGGAGGCTGGGGAGGCGATCGCGTTGCGTCTGTGAGACTCTCTGATGCCGGGTCGATCGCCGAGCATCCCACGCTCCCGCCTGCCCAATCAACAGGTCGCGCTGCTCAGCTCGCATCTCGGCCGATGGCCGCATCGGCGACACGACTGGTTCGCCGCACTGGCGACCGTCTGCCGGAAACTGCTTCGACCCGGTTCCACCCTGATCCAGGTCGACGGCACAACCACTGCTCCCTATCTCCAACGATGCGCCTCGCTGTTTGGACACTCGGTCGTATCGAAGAACACCACAAAGGTCACCCGATCCGATCGCGATCGGCTGGCCGTGGGCAATGCCGACCTCATCGTCGTGCTGGCCACGCGAAACGATAGCCGCACCAAGTCACTCGTCGACAAACTGCTCGACCCATCGCAAACCCACCGCCCCGAACTGTGGTTCTCAAGTACCCGATCTCTGGTGGCTGACGAAATCGCCGCAACATGGAAACACCTGGGTGCACGCCCCTTCGACCCGCAACCAACAGGCTCAGTCACACTGCCAGCCACCACCACAAACAGACTCCGATTGGCGTCACAGCACGAAATCCATGCAGTCGACTGGCTGGTGCATTGCACGCGAGAATGTAGCGGACCGTGGCCCGGACAAGACCACAACGACTACCTCGACGACCTGATCCTCGATCGCCCCTCGCGCGATCATTCGGTGCAGAACACGCTTCGACGGATTCTGTCCGAGCGTCGATTACGAGCGGTCTCGAAGCCGGTTCGCGGGGCCGCTGCGGCCGTCAGCTTCACCGCCTGCCCCCTCCAGCAACTCGCCTCGCGTCGAACCTTCCGAGCCCATCGCGGGCGATGGGACTTTGAACCCTACGGCCTGGCCATCTCAAGAGACTGGCTGCTCGCCCAGGGAACCCGCCCGGTCGTCTATCGGGATCACTCGGACCTCATGGGCAACGACCCGTTCGAACAACCCGCCCGGTCCCAAGGCAAGGGCCGCTACGATTGGAGAACCGAACAGGAATGGCGGCACCCCGGAGACATCGACCTCGGGTCAATCCCAGCCGATTCTGCACTGGTGCTGGTCCACTCAGACGACGACATCGACGCGCTCGACGGACACGGTCCCTGGCCGGTCGCCGCCATCAGTCGTTTCGACAAAACCCAACCGGCGATACAATGACCTGCCCATCCTGACTCGCCTCCGTCACACCTCGTCGGCTCAATTCACCACCAGGCCGGTTCGCGCATGAGACACATTGGATCGCTCGCTGACCAGGCCGCTGCACGACGCTTCCAATCGTGGCTCGTCAGCAAGGGCATCGCAGCCAACATCGAACTCGAAGACGACCGCTGGTCCGTCTGGGTCCACGAAGAAGACCTGGTCAAATTGGCTCGAGACGAACTGGCGACGTTCCTGGCAGATTCCCAGGCCGAAAAGTACCGGCTGGTGGAAGCGGCAGCCGAGTTGGAACGCCAGGCCAAGCCGGCCGCCTCAGACCAGCCTCGACGCTCGACACGCACACCCGGCCAACCGTGGACCATGACACCCTGGCGCAGTTGCCCGGCCACCATCACCCTGATCGGACTCTCGATCCTGCTGACCGCTGTGTGCGTCCGAGGCTTCGATCCAGGCCGTGGACCACTCGAATTCCAGATGGCCTACGAACCGGTGATGAACCAACTGACCATCGTGACGATCACCGAACGGGACAATGGTGTCTACGTGCCGACCTACAACCTCTCCAGAGCCTGGCAACACCTCCGCGAATCCCTTGCCAATGACTACGAATTCCGGCTGCCCGAAACTGGTGTCGGAGCGATCGTTCGCGGCCAATTCTGGCGGCTGGTGACTCCGATCTTTCTCCACTTCAGCATCCTGCACATCCTGTTCAACATGTTGTGGCTGAGAATGCTGGGTGGAGAAATCGAATCGCGACGCGGGTTGCTTCGCTACGTCGGACTCGTGCTGCTGATCGCAGCCGTCTCGAACCTCGGACAATACGCAGCCACTGGGTCGCCACTGTTTGGAGGCATGTCGGGAGTGGTTTACGGAGTGTTTGGGTACCTGTGGATGAAACAACGCCAGGACCCCGACGCCGGAATGTCACTGCCACCCAACTGCGTCTTCTGGATGCTCGGCTGGTTTGTGCTCTGCTGGACCGGCATGGTTGGCGGGATCGCCAACTGGAGCCACACTTTCGGACTCGTCTCCGGCATGCTCGTCGGCCTGTTGCCATCACGCCGATGAAGCCGCCGGCTGCTCATTCACTCCGCGACTTCTCGATGCAGTACAGCCGGTTGTTGGACCGAATGTAAACCCGCCCGTCCAATGGAGTGATCGACGCCCGGAAAATCTCCTCGGCCGGAGCCTCCATCCGGTTCCTCGAAACGATCTCGGGACGAGATCCCGGCTTGACCACGAAGGTTTCGCCCGCTTCGTTCAGAAAGAAGGCGTGGCCGTTCCAGGCTACGGGCGAGGCCGAAAAGTTGGTGCCGAGCCGTTCGAGCCACAACTGCTTGCCGGTCCTGGTGTCGTAGCAACCCAGAATGCCGCCTCGCAAACCAATAATCAGCACGTAGTCACCGATGACGATCGGCGAGGGAATATCCCGGCCCGTGCGCTGGACCTGCCAGGCCACGTGGCTGGCGGTCACGTCGCCGTCGCCGCCGGGCCGGATCGCCGTCAGGAACGGACGCGTGCCGTTGCTGGTGAACAGCAGCCCGCCACCGAGGGTCACCGTCGGTGTTCCGCGACCCGTCTTATTCTTGACTCGCCACAGTTCCTTCCCGGTCGCGGGATCATAGGCACACACGGCCGCGTGCCCGTTGACCACCAGTTCATCATGACCACCCGTGCGGATCAGGACCGGCGTGCTCCATCCGCGGAAATTGTCCCGATCCGTCTTCCACAACGACTTGCCTGTCCGGCGATCGAACGAGGCGATATAGGCCTGCTTGTCCGAATCGACCAACTGGATCACCGAGTTGCCGATCAGCACCGGGCAGGATGCCGAGCCCCACCGGTTGTCGAACACCCCGACCGACTTCTTCCAGACCGGCGTCCCGTCGACGCGGTAGCAGTGAATGCCGCCGCCCTCGCCGAAGAACGCGTAGACGAATTCGCCGTCGGTGACACAACTGGCCGAGGCGTAGCCGTTCATGCCGTGAGTCGGAAGGGCGAGACCGGTGAAGGCGGTGTGCTTCCAGGCAATCTTGTGCGTGTCACGATCAACACACAGCACCACCCGTTGCTTTCCCTTCTCCAGGGACGCCGTCAGGAAGATCCGCTGGCCCCAGATTGTCGGTGAGGACTGGCCGTGGCCGGGCAGATCAACCGACCAGGCGATCGAGTCCTTCGACCACTGGCTGGGGAGACTGGTTTCTGTTGAGTGTCCGTCACCACGTGGCCCTCGCCAGCCCGGCCACGAGGGCCCCGCGGCCAACAGCGGCTGGGCACAAGCCACCAGTGCCACGATCGCCGCAGCCAGGATCCCGTTGCTCACCAGCCCGCGGTCGAAAATACCTCGCTTCAACATCTTCCCTTTTCCTCCGCGTCTGGTTCCCTCTCGAGGCCACAGCGTAGCAACTCATCACCCACACTGGTAACCATCGCAGCGACACAAGCTCGTCCCACTGCGGAACACGCAATCGAGTGGACTCATCCACGTCCGTTGTGATAGCTTGAAGTCTGGAAATGCCATCAGGCGGTTAGCCATGTCTCCTAGTATTCTTGTTTCCCCGGCCAGGATTGCCGCCAGGACCCAGCGGTGGGGTCTGGCCGCGTCGGCCCTGATGGTGCTAGCCGCCGGATGCGGGGAAACCAGTCCCGCGCCCGCCACGGTTCCCGGTGACAGCAGCATCCGGATCGTTGGCCCCGCAGCGACGCCGGGCGACGGTTTACTCGAACCACCACCACCACCACCACCACCAGCCAACGCCCCCCGGCCCGACTCATCGGTCACCAGGCCCCTTCCGGCTGATGCACCAAGAGAAGGTGAGCCCGGGGTGGTTCCCGGTCCCGGCGGAATTTCGGATTCGGCGGTAAATCTCGGTGTCCGGATCGTCAAGATTACACCTGAATCTGACCGCCCACCTCGAACGGCCGTCTACCTGGACGCTCGCCACGTCACCGACGAAGGCATGATCCGCCCCGAAGTCCTGGCCAGCATTCGCCAGATCCCCAACATGGAACTGCTTCTGGATCGCACCAGGTTCTCGGCCAAGGGGCTCGACGACCTGAAACAGCCCCGCTTCCTCGAAGGACTTTCGTTGAAGCACACTTCGATCGACGACGCGGACCTCCAGGCACTGGCGGACTTGAAGGTGCTGAAGTGGGTCGATCTCCGCGACACCCGGATCACTCTCGGAGCAGCGTTGACCCTTTTCCAGAGTTCCTCGCTCGAATCACTCCAATTTCCTCACGGGCACCTGCACCAGGGTGAATTGCGGCTGAACCGACGGTGTGACGACTCGCATCTTGGTCAACTGACCGTCCTGCCAGCCAGCAGCATCCGATCACTGAACCTGGCCGACTCGCGGATCACCGACAGCGGCCTGGCCGGCCTCCCCAAGTTTACCAATCTCGAATCCCTCGATCTCAGTGGAACCGCCATCACCGACACGGCCCTGGCCACCCTGGCACGATTCCCCACGCTGCACCAACTCAATCTTTCTGACACGGCCATCGGTGACAAGGGCCTGGCAACGATTGCCGCGCTGACCAACCTGACCGATCTCGACTTGGCCGACACCCGCGTCACCGACGCCGGCCTGGGCCAGCTGACCGGATGCCGGAAACTCGTGAGGCTCGTCCTCGCCGGCACTCAGGTCACCGGAACCGGCCTTGCGGCACTGAAGGGACTCGACCAACTCGCCGAACTCGAACTCTCGCGGTCCGAGGTCACAGGCATCGATCTCAAAATACTCGTCGCCTTCGGCAAACTCACCTCGCTCGGACTCGATGAGATTCCTCTGATAGCCGAAGACCTGAACTCGCTCTGCCGTGTTCTCTCCTTCCACAGCCTCAGCCTGGCCAGCACCGACCTCGACGACGAAATGCTGGGCATAATCGCCGAGCAGCAACAACTCGAGTCCCTGGTTCTCAGTGGTTGCCAGGTCACCACCGAGGGACTGGCCCGACTCGCGGCCGCACCGGCGCTCACCGCCCTGTGGCTCGACCAGACAACGATCGATGCCTCGGCCGCCGAGTCCCTGGCAAAACTCGACCGGCTCTCCTACCTCTCGCTGCAGGGCACGAAAATTCCCTCGGCCACCGTCTCGCAACTCAGGCGGAGACTCCCATCCTGTGTGATCGACTTCCCGATCAGCCCGCTGCTGCTGGCGTTGGAAATCACCGGGGGCGACATGACGGCGGCACTCCGCAAGCTGGGCAC